>CAZRCB010000044.1:0-7993 GCA_964598455.1 uncultured Flavobacterium sp. | reverse complement strand
AAATAATTGATTGGTATATACTCAAGCGTTATCTCGTTACTTTTGTAATGATGTTAATACTATTTGCACCTATCGGAATTATTATTGACGTCTCAGAAAAGATAGGTAAGATCCTTGATAGCAATGCTCCGCTTGACGAAACAGCTTATTTCTATCTGAATTTCACCATCTATTTCGCCAATTTCCTTTTTCCAATTTTCCTTTTTTTATCGATTATTTGGTTTACCTCAAAGTTGGCAAATAACTCTGAAATTATTGCAGTCTTAAGCTCTGGCGTCTCGTTTACAAGATTCTTAAGACCTTACCTAATTGGAGCCTTAATTGTGACAGTTTTTGCTTTTGCGATGAGTTTCTTTATCGTGCCAAAAGCTAGTAAAGACTTCAACGAATACCATTATAAATACCTGAGCAGATATACCGAAACAAGAGAAAGTAGCAATATCTATAAACAGCTCAATGACACCCAATACATACATGTCAATAGCTTCAATCCATCAACTAAAATGGGCTTTGAATTTACCTTAGAGACTTTCGACAAAGACAACAGACTCAAAGAGAAAATTCAGGCAGCTACTATCAAGTGGAATGACAAAGACAGCATCTTTACTCTCAACGGATTCAATAAACGAAAAGTTGGTGTGCTAGATGATATACTCGTGTATGAACAAACCAAAGACACGCTTCTGAACTTTGATTTAGAGGACTTATCTCCACTTATCTATATAGCAGAAACCCTATCTATTGTCGAACTCAGCAAATTCATCGAAAAAGAGAAACAGCGAGGATCGTCAAATATAAATAGTTATATGGTCGTCAAGTACAAGCGATTTAGCACGCCGGTTTCTGCACTTATACTGACAATAATAGCAGTTTCTGTTTCAGCCATAAAGCGAAGGGGAGGAATGGGAATGAATCTTGCCTTAGGGATTTTCATCGCCTTCTCGTATGTGTTTTTTGATAAAATGTTTGGCACCTTAGCAGAGAAGTCAAGTCTTTCGCCTATGGTTGCTGTATGGACACCAAACGTGATTTTCGGATTGTTAGCTATTTATCTTCTCAGAAATGCCAAACGCTAAAACTAAGAGTTATCTACATCTCCATCTAATAGTATTTGTATGGGGGTTTACAGGTGTATTGGGTGAGCTTATCACAACAACTTCTGTTGCCAAGGTCTGGTATCGTATGAGCATTGCGCTGGTATTGGTCTATCTCTATATCAAGTTCAGAAAAGTTCCGATGAAGATCTCTAGGAATCTATTACTTATTTTCCTTGGATCAGGATTTATTATTGCCATGCATTGGTTTGCCTTTTTTGAAGCTATCGAAGTCTCGAATGTTTCGGTCACCTTAGCAACCTTATCTACTGGCGCCTTTTTTGCCTCTATTTTAGAACCTCTGTTTTATAGACGGAGAATCATCGGGTATGAGGTTGTATTCGGTATCCTAGTGATGTGTGGACTATATATAATTTATGACGTAAACGGAGGCTTTCTCTATGGGATTATCCTAGCACTAATAGCGGCTTTTTTGTCGGCGTTGTTTTCGGTTATTAATTCCAAATTCGCAAAAAAATACAACGCTTCCTACATCTCTGTCTATCAGATCTTAGGTGGAGTTTTGTTTCTTACGGTTTATATGCTTTTTACAGGCGAGCTCACTACGGACTTCTTCGTGTTGAGTATGAGCGACTGGGTTTACTTATTTATTCTAGGCTCTATCTGTACTGCCTATACTTTTATTGCCTCGATAGATGTGATGAAGCACCTTAGCCCTTATACAGTGATGCTTACGATTAATCTCGAACCAGTATATGGAATCATCTTAGCGATTATCGTATTCCCTGACACCGAAAAGATGAGTAAGGAGTTTTATATCGGAGCAACAATTATACTACTTACAATTCTAGCCAACGGCTACTTCAAACTCAGAAAAAAATAGTCTGTTGTGGTGTAAAACAGATTGTTAGTCCAAAATTCTTATTTGATAAAACTCAAAATCCCCAATCTATAACTCTCTAAGCCAAAACCAACAATAACTCCTTTGGCTATTGGAGAAATATACGACTTGTGTCTGAAAGTTTCTCTTGAGAAAGTGTTTGAGATATGAACCTCTACAACTGGAGTTGGTATGGCACTCACAGCATCTGCAATGCCTACGGACGTATGCGTATAAGCACCAGCATTAAGCACAATGCCATCATAGGTATAACCTGACTCTTGGAGTTTGTCGATAAGCTCTCCTTCTATATTATTCTGAAAATAATCAATTTCGATATCTTTGAATTCTTTGCGAAGCTTACATAAATAGTCCTCAAAAGTTTGTGAACCGTATATCTCTGGCTCTCTCTTGCCGATAAGATTTAGGTTCGGACCGTTAATAATAATAATTTTCATGGCATAATTGCTTTGTTCAAAGATATAAAAATCCTTGAAGTGATGTTCAACTTTGTATCTTTGCTTTTCTAAATCTAGCCAATGAAAAAAATAGAAAGCATACATAACCCATTTGTCAAACACCTAATTCAGCTACAGTCCAAATCAAAGACCAGAAAACAAACTCAGACATTCTTGATTGAAGGACTCCGCGAAATATCGCTTGCCCTAAAAGGCGGTTATTCTATTGATAGTATCTTGTTCTGTGCAGAAATCTTATCGATACACCAGATCAAATCAATTGTTACGGGTAATACTGAATTTATCGAAATATCATCGGAGGTTTATAAAAAACTTGCTTATAGAGACACCACAGAAGGAGTTTTGGCTGTGGCACAAACAAAATCATTAGAACTAAACGCGCTAAAGTTGTCTGATAATCCGTTGATACTCGTAGCGGAAGGTATTGAGAAACCTGGGAATATAGGAGCGCTACTAAGAACTGCGGATGCTGCTAGTGTTGATGCTGTGCTGATAGCTAACCCGAAATCTGACCTATATAACCCCAATGTGGTCAGAGCCAGCGTAGGCTGTGTGTTTACCACTAATATTGGCGTGGGAACAACGCCAGAAATTGCTGCATACTTAAAAGAACATAAGGTAAATATCTATTGCGCTACATTACAAGAAGCTGTGAGTTATCACACTTTAGACTATACACAGCCTTCAGCTCTGGTGGTGGGGACTGAGGCAACAGGAGTCACCGACGAGTTTAGAGCACTTGCAGACAAGAATATTATCATTCCTATGCAAGGTGAGATTGACTCAATGAACGTCTCTGTGGCGGCTTCGATATTGATCTTTGAGGCTAAGAGACAAAGGGGATTTGCTGCATCTGTAACAAAATAAGCAATTTAATCTGTAAAACCTTTTCCTTCAGAACTACTGTGAATTTGATCTGAAGAGGTCAATTCTTTACCAACAAATTATTTTTAAGATTGACAACCCTAAGAGGGTAGCGCTTATTTTGAGATCTTTGGGTATGATTAGGATTCAAGCTCCAGCATTAATCCATCGACTTCTAGTGACCTTTCTGGTTTAGACAAAAATAAAAAAGCGACTTATCCTGAGATAAGTCGCTTTAGCGCAAACTTTGCTTTGGGGTGGAAGACCGGTCTCGAACCGGCGACCTCTTGAACCACAATCAAGCGCTCTGACCAACTGAGCTACAACCACCATTTATTCTTTGCGAGTGCAAATATACACAAAAGTTTTTACCAACAAAACTTTTTTCGAAAATCATATCAAATCTGATATGTTTTTTACTGCTACAAAGCGCTCTGCTGTGTATCCTTCGGCAAAATCAACTCCTATTAATCTGCCTAAATCTTGTGCTCTGTAGGTGATGCTATCCAAGAAATTTTTTGTAGCAATCGGAGTTTCAGGCTCTTTGGTTCCGGGTGCATAAAACTGAGAATCATAGGCCATCACACTTTGGATTTTTTTATCCATAAAAGCAGAAATATCTACCACAAAATCGGGTTCGATATTTTTCCATTGAATATAGTGATAAACCACTTTCGGACGATGCGGCTCTTGTGTTTTTCCGTCTAAGCTTGTCTCAATTCGTCTAAGTCCTGACAAAAAACAAGCATCAGATACTAGCTGACTTCCCTTTGGGTGATCGATATGTCTGTCGTCAATAGCATTGCAGAGAATGATTTCAGGCTTGTATTTGCGAATCATTTTGATTACCTCGAGTTGATGTTTCTCGTCATTCACAAAAAAACCATCTCTAAACCTAAGGTTTTCTCTAACACTTACGCCAAGAATTGCAGCTGCTTTGGCTGCTTCTTTATCTCTAATCTCAGCTGAGCCGCGCGTGCCTAATTCGCCTCTGGTCAAGTCGATAATACCAACTTTTTTACCATTGGCAATTTCTTTGGCTAATGTGCCTGAGCAGCTCAATTCAACATCGTCTGGATGGGCTCCGAAAGCCAATATGTCTAGTTTCATGTCTTTAGTATTCATACAAGCAAAAATACAAATTGTAAATGAATAAGCCTCAAAAAAGACTTTTCATTGTGATAGACTTATTGTGGGTTTCGATAAATTCTTTTTTTGGATTACTGTCTTTGGTGATGCCACATCCGATGTATAGCTGTACTTCTTTGTCTTGAATTTCCATACAACGCAGATTGACATATAGTTCAGAATCATTGTTTTCAGTGAAGTTTAATTCACCCAAATAACCCGAATAAAAACTTCTGTTATATCCTTCATTAGCCAAAATATATTCTTTTGCTTTTTGTTTAGGGAAACCGCAAACAGCAGGTGTAGGATGTAGTTTTTCAATGATTTTCTGAATCGAAAAGTCTTGTTTTAGTTCAGCTTTTATATCAGTTCTCAGGTGTAAGAGCGTACCGGCTTGTGAGGTGTAAGGCACAGAGACCTCGATAGTTTCTGCCTCTTCTTTGAGGTTGTCTAGGATAAAGTCGGTTACAAATTGTTGTTCTTCTCTTTCTTTTTCGTGCCAAATAACATCGGTAGTGCCTTCAAACCTTTGCGTTCCGGCATAACCCATAGTTTGTAGTTGTCGATGCTTTATTGAGAGCAGTTTCTCTGGTGTTGCGCCAAGCCAAAGTCCAACTTGAGGATGATAAAAACAATATCTAAATGCATTCGGATATTTGTGAAACATTTTTTGGTAAAGCGCTGTGACCTCAATTTTTTCGGGGATAAAAGTCTCTTTTCTCGAAGCTACAATTTTTTTGGTTTTGGTGGAATTGATTTCAGCGATCATATCTGAAACCAGCCTTTCAAATTCCTGTTTATCGGTTTCTGAATAGGAGCTAGGAGTCGTTTCGGAATCCGTTAGCTTGTTTAACTCCCAACTTTCTTGGTGCTGTGTTGATTTGTCCAAAGGCAGCAAGACGCTTTTTGAAGCGTTGTCAAAAGGAGCCATCACAAAGCCTTTTTGAGAAAAATCCTCTAAATAATATAAGCTGTCATCTTGTTGGAAAATTCCGTTTACATCAAGGCTATTCGGTTTTGCATAGACTACAAAAGGAAGTTCATTGTCTAAACTATTTTGGATTTTGTCAAGCATTTTTAGGCAATACGATGTTTGTAAGTTTGCAGAGTGAAATCAGATTATCTTCTTCGTCAGTGATTCTTATTTGCCATAAATGAATGGTTTTTCCTTTGTGGATAATCTTAGCAGTAGCATATACGACACCTTCGCGTTTGCTTTTGACGTGGTTTGCGGAGATTTCAATTCCTCTGACTTCAAGTTTATCGGTGTCGATAAAAAGCAGTGAAGCTGCGCTTCCTACGCTTTCGGCTAGCGCGACTGTAGCACCTCCGTGCAATAATCCCATGGGTTGATGTACCTTTGGGTTAACAGGCATTTTAGCAACCAGATAATCCTCTCCAACCTCAATATATTCGATATTTAATGTTTCCATTAAAGTATTCTCGGATAGTTTTTTAGAGAATTGTAAGAATTGTTCTTTGTTTAGTTTCATAGTTTTTCTTTAAAAATACTGCCTTTGATTAGAATTCAATTTTCTTTAGTTCACTATAATTTTTATTCAATCGTTTAAGTAAGATACCATAAATCAGACTATAGAAACACCATAGTAGCAACATGGTGACTGCCCCTACCAAAAGTAAAGATACAATCATTCCTACCCAAATGCCTAGCTCAGTATTTTCATTAGTCGACTTTTCTATAATTGAAGCGATTCGCGTATCGTATCTAAACATATAAATCCATACAAATACCATCACTATAAATGTTCCGATAATATTATATCCAACATAATATTTGACAATTTTACGCACGTTGATAATGCTTTTCATCAGCGTTTTAGCAGAAGAAGTAGCAGAAATATTCTTGAAGTTCTTATAGAATAAGTAGATGAAAAACACCACTATTCCCCAATGGATAAAGGAATAAACAGTCATAATGACGTCTAAATGATAACTTGTAAGAATCTCTTTTTGCTTCTCGTCAGAAAGTAAAATACTCAATCCTATCCACAGAGAAATTTCGAGTACACTGATAATAAAAATCCATTTCACGATTGATGAAGATTTTTTATGTATCATTTTATAGACTTCGTTTTCAGTAACTTTCGGAAAGTTTCTTTCTTTGTCCCAGTCTTTTTTTAATAAATCTAATCCTTCCATATCATTTGTCTATTTAAGGATTTATTATTTGTCTTAGTTTTGTTTTTACTCTGTTCATTTTTACTCTAGCATTAACTTCTGTAATACCCAATGTTTCTGATATTTCGCTATAATCTTTTTCTTCTAAATACATAAAAACCAGTGCTTTGTCAATATCTCCGAGTTGGTGGATTGCTTTGTACATTAGTTTGAGTTGTTCTTCTTCTTCAAAATCATATTCTTTGAAAGCAATTTTGAATAAGTGGTTTTCTATATCAGATGATGTATCTACCGATCTTTTCTTCTTGCGAAAAAGCGTAATAGCTGTGTTCAGCGCCACCCGATAAGCCCAAGTCGTAAATTTTGAATCACCTCTGAATTTGGGGTATGCCTTCCAGAGCTGAATGGTAATCTCTTGAAACAAATCATTGTGGTCCTCGGTACATGAGGTATATATCCTACAAACCTTATGGATAAGGTTTTGGTGCTCTGTGATTTGTGAAACAAATGTTTGTTCGAGTTGATCCATTATTAGTATAAGTAGCAATAATCCAATTATTGTTACATTTAAAACGAATTAAAGATTAATATACTCAGTTCTTTTATGAGGTATAATGCCTTATTCTACTGCAAAGCTCATCATTACTTGTTCAGCTGATTTTTCTAATCTTTCAAAGTTTCGCTCGATAGCGGTAAAGGTAAGTACATAGACTTTATTGTCATTTAGGATATAGTGTTGCAGGAATTTCACGTCTTCTCCGTACATTTTCATCTTAGTGATCATGCGTTGATATTTTTTGGCTGGCATATGAATCGTTTCAGAAGAAATGACTTCTCCTTGACTTTTAAATTCCTGTATAGATTTTTTGGTGAAGTCCTCAAGAGTTACGTCGCTGCCTACAGGCACTATCCATAGATTGATATTCTCACCTACTTCATCAGTATAGCTATGGTTGTTGAGATAAATATAGAAGGCTATGTCAGCGGCAGGGTCAGCCTCTACTATCCAATCATTTGGGTATTGAATGCTGTAATTGTCTTTTTCGTATTTCGTGAATTTTGAACTGTCTAATACCGTGGTAGATTGCAAGCCCACCGAATGTTTTTTATCTTGGCAGGCATTAATGATAATAAATAAGCCACAAAAGAGTAAGTTCTTGATTTTCATAATATAATGTTTTCGATTTTTTATCAGGATAGCAAAAGAGGGTGTTGACTTAAGTTATAGGGTTAGATTTCGCATAACATCTACCAGCACCTGCACGCTTTCGATAGGCATAGCGTTATAAATAGAAGCTCTGTAATTGCCAGTGCTTCTATGTCCTTTGATGCCTGATATGCCTGCTTGTTTGCATAAAGCATCGAATCTTACTTCGAGTGATTTGTCTTTGAGAGCAAAGGTAACATTCATTTTTGAGCGATCAGATATTTGAGCCAAACCTTCAAAA
>CAZRCB010000043.1:0-14713 GCA_964598455.1 uncultured Flavobacterium sp. | reverse complement strand
TAACGAGCTGAGATTATACCCAAAGAACCTGGGCAGGTAATGCTGCCAAGGGAAAAGTAGCCTAGATCATCGTGTGCACGCTATGGTTTAGGTTGAGTGGATATCAATTTAATTTTACTAACAGCAAAGAATAATTACCCCTTTTATTCGTAAGACAAAACAAATTACGAATGAAAACTTTATTCAAACACAATCAGAGGCAGTACAAAGCAAGACCGAGTCTTTTACTTTTCAGCTTTTCTGCCCTCTTTCTCTCAGCTACATCTTTTGCCCAAACACCAAAAGAGAATGACAGTATCGTTTTGCTCGACAACCAGCTTATTGAGGAGGTTATCGTATCATCTGTACGTGCAACGTCACAAACTCCTGTTACTTTTACAAACATTGACAAAACTGAGCTCCAGTCGCGAAATTTAGGACAAGATATCCCTACGCTTTTAGGACACTTACCTTCTGTGGTGATGACTACTGATACCGGGAATGGCATAGGTTATTCTGGAATTAGAGTAAGAGGTTCAGATGCGACTAGGGTGAATATTACCATCAACGGTGTGCCCTATAACGACTCTGAAAGCCATCAGTCATATTGGGTAAACTTGCCAGATTTGGTTTCATCGGTTGAAAATATTCAGGTGCAGCGAGGTGTGGGTACTTCAACCAACGGTTCGGGCGCTTTTGGGGCGAGTATAAATTTGCTGACAGATGCCATCCAAGACAAAGCATCGGCAGAACTATCAAACTCTTTTGGCAGTTATAATACGATGAAAAACACCGTCAAATTCTCTACAGGGCGTATCTCTGATAACTTTGAATTATCGGGAAGAGTGTCTAAAATCAAGTCAGATGGCTATATCGATAGGGCTTGGGCGGATATGAAATCTTATTTCTTACAGGGAGCTTATCAGGATGAGCATCGTATCATCAAAGCCATAGCCTTTGGAGGAAATCAACAAACCTACCAAGCTTGGAACGGACTTGAAGACAAAGAAAAGCTCGAAAATGACAGAACTTATAATATTTCAGGTGAGATGTATGACAAGGACGGAAACTTCATCGGATTTTATAAAAATGAAACCGATAACTACGAGCAAAACCACTACCAATTGCATTGGAACGAACGCTTGAGTTATAATTGGACTGCCAATCTTGCTTTTCATTATACCAAAGGAGAAGGACATTATGAGAGTTATAAAGGCAAACAAAAACTTTCAGATTATGGAATTTCACCTGTCGAAATCAACGGAGAACTCATCAGTAGAACAGATTTGATTCGTCAGAAATGGTTGGACAATCATTTTTATGGAACTGTGTTTTCTGCACAATACAAAAAAGAGCAGTGGAATCTGATTCTTGGTGGAGGCTATAATAAATACGAAGGCGATCACTTCGGAAATGTGATTTGGACCAGAGATATTCTGCTAGATGAATATGTGAAACAATACTATTTTGACAACTCGACCAAAACAGATTTGAACGTCTATTCTAAAGCAAACTATCAATTGAGTGATAAATGGAATGATTTTGTGGACTTGGTATACAGAGCTGTCAACTATAAGGCATATGGAGCTGAATCAGGAGTGGTAGATGATAGTTTTAATTTCTTCAATCCTAAAGCGGGAATTACTTATAGGTTGAATGCAACTAATAATCTGTATTTCTCTTATGCCAAAGCCCAGAAAGAACCCAACCGAGAAGATTATAAAAACGGAAGTCCAAAGCCTGAGAAATTGGATGATTTTGAATTGGGATGGAGGCTTAATAAAGAGCAGCTAAAAATTAACCTTAACGCTTATTATATGCGTTACCAAGATCAGTTGGTATTAACGGGTGCTATTAGCGATACAGGTGCTCCGATACGCGAAAACTCAGGAGATTCGTATAGAATGGGAGTAGAGGCAGACCTGATTATAAGAGCGTCTGACAAATGGATCTTTAGACCTACTATGGCTATAAGCCAAAATAAGAATATTGATTTTTATGCAGAAAGAGATGGAGAATTAAAAAACCTAGGCAATACGGATATCGCTTTTTCTCCGGATATTGTCTTGTCAAATACCATCACTTTTATGCCTATAGAATCTGTGCAAATTTCGCTATTGTCAAAATACGTAGGCGAGCAATACATGAGTAATTTAGGTTTGGATAGTTCTAAATTGAATAGTTATTTCATAAACGATTTGAATGTTTCGTATGAGATAAAACCGAAGAAGCTTTTTGAAACTATTCGGCTGAGTGCGTTGGTGAATAATATTCTGAATAAAAAATACATTTCAAATGGTTATTTCTATTCGTATGACGACGATTATTCTGACCCAAATGTAATTACGACTATTGACGGTGCGGGATATTATCCACAAGCCACTAGAAATTTCTTAGCTGGATTGACGCTTATTTTCTAAGTGAATTATACAGTTTGCTATTGCCAAAAAAGCTTCGATTTTTAGAAATAAAAATCGAAGCTTTTTTATATAATAGTCTGTTTTTTTAGGTTAATGAGGAAGTTTATTTTTAATTATTCCATAAAGAAAAGTACCTGCCAAAGCGCCTATAAGTATGATGATTACTGGATAAAAACCAGCGCCAATAAGCACAAAAACTGGTCCTGGACAAGTGCCTACTAAACCCCAACCAAGTCCGAAAAGTACACCGCCTACCAGATATCTGAAACGCCCTGGTTCTTTAGGATTTATCTGTATTGGTTCTCCGTGGAAGTCTTTGAGTTTGGTTCGTTTGATTATTTGAATTCCGATAACTCCGGTAACCATGGCTACACCCATTAATCCGTACATATGGAAGGATTGGAAGTGAAACATTTCGTAGATTCTATACCACGAGACAGCTTCGGATTTTACCATTATTATTCCAAAAAAGATTCCTAAAACTAAAAATTTGAAATAGTTTTTCATTATTTAAAATATTAGAGGTAAAATAATCCAAGACATCAAAAGTCCTCCGACAAAAAATCCGATAACAGCTAGCAGCGAAGGTAGTTGCAGATTGCTCAGCCCTGAGATAGCATGTCCGGAGGTGCAACCTCCAGCATAACGCGTTCCGAAACCGATGAGTAAACCACCCACCAATAAAATAAGCAACATCTTCGGGTTTTTGAGCACTTCCACTCCAAATAAGGCATCTGGCAGTAATTTTCCGTCAGGAGCATCAATCTGCATGGCTTGAAGTTCGATTATTGTTTTTGGGTTGAGTTGTACGATATCAGTACTTTCGAGATAATTATGAGCGATGAATCCGCCTATCATAGCACCTACAACAACTGTTAGACTCCAGATTTGGGTTCGCCATTCGAAGTTGAAAAAATCAGAGAATTTTCCTGCACCTCCGATGCTGCAAAGTGTTCTGAGATTACTTGACATTCCGAAGCTTTTTCCGAAATAAATGAGTAAAAGCATGATTGCTGCTATCAAAAAGCCCGACACATACCAAGGCCAGGTTTGGTAAACTACTTCCATTTTTAACTGTTTGTTTTCTGTTATTCGCCACAAATATATGCTTTAAGTTTTAAGTTTAGGGCTTTAAGTTTGTGTTTAAGACTTCGTCTATCGACTTTAGTTTTGTATTTTTGTAGGCTTTAAATATACAAAATGCTTTACCCCAAAATACCTTTAGCCCAAAGCCTGATTGAATTATTCAGACAAAAGGAAATCGAACATATCGTCATTTCGCCAGGTTCTAGAAACGCTCCACTGACCATCGGTTTTGCTTCAAATCCGAATTTTAAGTGTTATAGTATTCCAGACGAAAGAAGTGCTGCTTTTTTTGCACTAGGAATGGCACAACAACTTCAAAAGCCCGTAGCTGTAGTTTGTACTTCAGGCTCGGCTGTGTTGAATTATTATCCTGCCTTAGCAGAGGCTTTTTATTCTCAAATACCACTCATAGTAGTTTCTGCTGACAGACCTTTGTCAAAAATTGATATTGGTGACGGACAGACTATTCGTCAGCAAAATGTCTTTGCTAATCACATCTTATATAATGCTAATTTAGACGAAGAAGCCTCTGAGAGAAATGACCAGGAAATTTGCAAGGCAATTGATATTGCTCAACTAAAAAAAGGTCCGGTGCATATCAATATTCCTTTTGAAGAACCTTTGTATGATACGGTGGATGAATTGAGTTATCAGCCTATTGTCGCAACTACTCAGAAGGAAAAACTCCCAACAAAAGATATTTCAGACTTTGTTTCGATCTGGAATAATTCAAAGAAAAAACTGATTTTAGTAGGCGTAAACGCTCCCAGCCAGATAGATGCGGCGATAGTCGAACACTTGGCAAATGACCCGTCTGTAGTGGTAATGACCGAAACGACATCTAACCTACATCATCCTAGTTTTATCAATAAAATCGATGTGTTTATCACACCTTTTGACCAAGCACAATTCGAAGAGCTGCAACCAGAATTACTACTTACATTCGGTGGAATGATTATTTCTAAAAGAATTAAGTCATTTCTCAGAAAATACCAAGCAACACATCATTGGCATATTGATGAGTTTAGAGCCTATGATACTTTTGGAAGTTTGTCACATCATTTCAGAGAAGAACCTAATGTGTTTTTTAAGCATTTCCTTGCTCAAACAAAAGCCGTAGAGAGTAATTACAACAGTTTTGCACAAGTAATTAAAACAATCAGAAAAACCAAGTCACAGGAATTTTTAGCAAATGCTCCGTATTCTGATTTCAGTGTTTTTGAACAAATTGCCCAATCTTTGCCTAATGCATTGCAATTGCAAATCAGCAACAGTTCGGCAATTCGTTACTTGCAGCTTTTCGACTTACCACCATCGGTCGAGGTCTTCTGCAACAGAGGCACAAGTGGTATTGATGGCAGTACTTCCACAGCAGTTGGTGCTGCTTTAGTGAGTAAAACACCTGTTGTGCTAATCACAGGAGATATTGGTTTTTTCTATGACAGCAATGCTTTGTGGAATAATCATATAGCCCAAAACTTTAAGATTATTCTTATCAATAATTCAGGTGGAGGAATTTTTAGAATCTTGCCAGGACATCAGAAAAACGAACTCTTTAGTACTTTCTTTGAAACCAAGCACAACTTGAATGCGTCATATCTTGCGAAAATGTTCAACTTTAATTACTTCCACGCACAAAATGACCTTGAAGTTGAAGTAGGGCTACAGAACTTCATCAAAAGCGAAAGCAACTGTATTCTAGAGATAGCAACACCTACAGATGTGAATGACCTTGTATTGAGTGACTTTTTTAAAGCCTTGAATTAAGCGACTTTTCAGCTATATTGCCATTCTCTTTAATTTTGATAACTTTACGTCCAATTTATGTTTAAACCTTAAGCAATGAAAAAAAACACACTTATTTTGGCTGGGTCATTGGTACTAACCATGATTTCCTGCAAAAAAGAAACACAAGAAACCCAAACCACAATGACAGAGAATCCGTTATTAGTAGAGGCTTTTGATACGCCCTACGGCGTACCTCCTTTTGATTTAATCAAAAACGAACACTTTGAACCCGCAATACTCGAGGGTATCAAACAACATCAAGCAGAGATTGACGCTATTGCTGCCAATGCAGAAGCGCCAACTTTTGAGAATACTGTTTTGGCGATGGAAAACTCTGGAAAATTACTTTCTAGAACAGCCTCTATATTCTACAACTTACTCAGTGCGAATACTAACGAAACTCTACAAGGAATCGCTGAAACGCTATCGCCTGAGCTGTCTAAGCACTCAGATAACATTTACCTAAACAACAAATTATTCGCAAGAGTAAAATCTGTTTGGGATACTAAAGAAACGCTTAATCTAGGAATAGAAGAATCTAGACTACTAGAGAAGTCTTACAAAGCGTTCGTAAGAAGCGGAGCCAATCTATCTGATTCGGATAAAGAAAAACTTAGAAAAATCAATTCGGAATTATCGCTTTTATCACTTAAATTCGGAAATAACATATTGGCTGAAAACAACAACTACGAATTGGTTATAGACAAAAAAGCAGACTTAGCCGGACTTCCTGAAGCTATCGTTATGGCAGCAGCTGAAACAGCAAAGGGAAAAGGAAAAGAAGGCAAATGGGTCTTTACACTTCAGAATTCTAGTGTGATGCCATTCTTGCAATATGCAGAAAACCGTGAGCTTAGAAAACAAATCTTAGATGCTTACCAAAATAGAGCTAACTCAGGTGAATATGACAACAATGAGATTGTGAAGAAAATGGCTAACCTTAGATTAGAGAAATCAAATCTATTGGGTTACAAAAACTTTGCTGACTATTCACTTGAAGAAACCATGGCGAAAAATCCTGACGGAGTGTATAAATTGCTCAACCAACTTTGGGTAGCGGCACTTGATAAAGCCAAAGAAGAAGAAGCTGAAATCAAAAAAATGATGGAAGCTGACGGAATCAAAGATGGAGTGAAACCATACGATTGGAGATATTATACTGAGAAAATCAGAATGGCAAAATACAATATGGATGAGCAAGAGCTTGCGCCATACTTGAGTCTTGCTAATGTTCAGAACGGAGTTTTTGGCGTAACCAATAAGCTTTTCGGACTGCAATACGAACAAATCGAAGGAGCGCCAGCTTATCATCCAGATGCTACTCTTTGGAAAGTAAGCGAAGCCAATGGAGATTTATTAGGCGTACTTTATATGGACTTTCACCCGAGAGATTCAAAAAGAGGTGGTGCTTGGATGACTTCATACAGCCAGCAAAAAATGGTTGACGGCAAACGCATTCCACCAGTAATCTCGATTGTATGTAACTTCACTAAACCAGTTGGAGATACACCAGCGCTACTTACGCTCGACGAGGCGCTTACGTTCTTCCACGAGTTCGGACACGCACTTCACGGATTATTATCAAATGTAAAATATGAAAGCCTTGCAGGAACAAGCGTTTCTAGAGACTTCGTAGAATTGCCTTCACAGGTACTAGAAAACTGGGGATCTGATCCAGCGGTTATGAAAACTTATGCAAAGCATTACAAAACAGGAGAAGTTATTCCTGATGCGCTGATTAAAAAGATTGAAGAAGTAGGCACTTTTGACCAAGGATTTGCAACTGTTGAGTATTTGGCAGCGTCACTTCTAGATATGGATTACCACACCCAAACAGAACCTATCACCATTAACGTTGATACTTTTGAAGATATCAGTATGAAGAAAATCGGTCTGACCGATGCGATTATTCCAAGATATAGAAGTACCTACTTCCAACACATTTTTGCTGGAGGATATTCGGCTGGATACTACAGCTACATCTGGTCAGGAGTATTGGATACTGATGCTTTTGAGGCGTTTAAATCAACCGAACTGTTCAACCAAGAGAAAGCGCAGGCTTTCCGTAAGAACATCCTTGAAAAAGGAGGTACAGAAGATGAAATGGAACTCTACAAGCGCTTCAGAGGTGCAGAGCCAAGCATTGAGCCACTACTTAGAAAAAGAGGCTTAACACCTTCAAAATCGAAGATTAAGAACTAAATAACTGTAATCTTACTTTAGAATTACAGCCAATTTAAAAGAAAAGTTTTTGGGATAGAAGATGCGTTTTCTATCTCAAAACTTTTTTGTTTTTCTGAAGTTTGTAGGATACTTTGTAGGAAAATAATACATTTGGAATGTATATGATTTCTAAAAACAAACAACTTCAACAAGCATAAGCACACTATGATTAAACCCTTAACTTCTCTGAGATTTGTATTTGCATTGATGGTTTTTGCTACGCATTTAAATTTCTTAAAGGAGAGTACATCAGAGGTTTCAAGAACAATGTATAATTCGATTTTCTATGAAGGTTATATTGGTGTAGGTTTTTTCTTTATTCTAAGTGGATTTATCTTAGCTTATAATTACCAAGAGGGAATGCTGAAAGGACAGAAGTCCATAAAGTCATTTTACCATGCCAGAATCGCTCGGATTGTACCGCTACACTTGCTTACATTCATTATTGCCATACCGCTTACGTATCAAATATTCATACAAAGCAAAAGTCTATGGTTGAGTCAAGCGGTCACAAATATTTCTTTGACACAGAGCTTTGTGCCAATAAAATCCTTTTATTTTTCCTTTAATGGGGTCTCGTGGAGTATTTCTGATGAGATGTTTTTTTATCTGCTCTTCCCAATATTGATGTTGTCTATTCTGAGACTAACAGGCTTTAAAAGCTATTTACCCTTATTGTTGATTGCTTTAATTCCACTATTGACTTTTGTAGTTCCAGATAGCTATTGGCATAGTTTTTTTTACATAAATCCGTTTGTACGCATAGTTGATTTTATAATTGGGATAGGAGTTTATAATGTGTATAAAGGCATTTCAGCAAAGTGGACAAGCCTTAATTTTGATGTTATGGAAGTATCTGCCGTGCTGTTGCTTTTTGTATTCTTCTTATTTCACCAGCACATTCCTCAAGTAGCGCGCTATTCTTTTTATTATTGGATACCGACGAGCTATCTGATATTTGTATTTGCATTTCAGAAAGGTATGATTTCTAAATTCCTGTCTGGAAAAACCTTTGTTTATTTAGGAGAGCTGAGTTTTGGGTTTTATATGTTTCATCATCTTGTGTTGCGCTATTTTTTTTATGCAAATACAAAATACATAATCACTAAAGATGATATTTTGATTATATGTATAGTGTTAGTGATTACGTTGATTGTAAGTCATTTTAGCTATAAATACTTTGAGACCCCGATGAATAGATATGTGAGGAGATTGTTGGGTAGAAGTAGTAATCATACCTTATGATATAGGCTAAAGATCTATATTTATGATTTTATGAAATAGCGCATTAATCGACAATTTCTGAGGGTAAAAAAAATATAGAAAACAATTTGCAAAAACATAAAAACAATTTGTATATTTGCACCCAGTTTTTCATAGAACATGATATAGATTATTACATAAGATTTTTAAAAAATATTGAGCAATGAGCAAAAGAACGTATCAACCATCGAAAAGAAAGAGAAGAAATAAACACGGATTTATGGATAGAATGGCTACTGTAAATGGTAGAAAAGTCCTTGCTCGAAGAAGAGCTAAAGGAAGACACAAGCTTACTGTTTCTTCTGAACCAAGACACAAGAAATAATCATGTTTTTATGTCATACATAATAAAGGGTGTTACTTTTAAGAGTAACGCCTTTTTTTATACCTTTTTTAGAATGTCAGCCTAAATAATTACTAATAACATAGCTAACAGTAATACTAATTATACTTGTTACTCAGCTGTTGTAAACAAGCGAGTAGCCAAAAAAACTAACTACAAAGATGCCAAAAGACAACTCAATCAAAACAGTACTCATCATAGGTTCAGGACCTATCGTTATTGGTCAAGCCTGCGAATTTGACTATGCAGGCTCACAGTCAGCTCGCTCGCTAAAAGAAGAGGGAATTAAGGTGATTCTGATCAATTCAAACCCTGCGACTATAATGACTGATCCTGCTATGGCAGATCATGTTTATCTCTTGCCACTAACTACAAAATCTATTATTCAAATCTTAAACAACCACCCGGATATCGATGCTGTTTTGCCAACGATGGGAGGACAAACTGCACTTAATCTTTGCTTAGAAGCAGACGAGAAGGGTATATGGCAAGACTATAACGTAAAGTTGATTGGGGTAGATGTAAACGCGATAAATATAACCGAAGATCGTGAGCAATTCAAACAACTATTAGCTAAAATTGATATACCTGCAGCTCCAGCGCAGACAGCAACCTCGTTCCTAGAAGGAAAAGAAATTGCACAGGCTTTCGGATTCCCATTAGTAATTCGTCCGTCATTTACCCTTGGCGGAACGGGAGCAGCATTCGTACATACCAAAGAAGAATTTGACGAGCTCTTAACCAGAGGACTAGAAGCGTCGCCTATTCACGAGGTGCTTATAGACAAAGCATTGTTGGGATGGAAAGAATACGAGTTAGAACTTTTAAGAGACAAGAATGACAACGTGGTGATCATCTGTTCTATAGAGAATATGGACCCTATGGGAATCCATACTGGAGACAGTATCACAGTTGCACCAGCGATGACGCTATCTGATACGACTTTCCAGAAAATGCGTGATATGGCAATTAAAATGATGCGTTCTATCGGTAATTTTGCCGGAGGATGCAACGTACAGTTTGCGGTTTCGCCCGACGAGAAGGAAGATATCGTGGCTATCGAAATCAATCCGCGTGTGTCGCGTTCATCAGCCTTGGCATCAAAAGCAACGGGCTACCCAATCGCCAAGATTGCTACTAAGCTGGCTTTAGGATATAACTTGGATGAGTTGCAAAACCAAATTACAAAAACTACCTCAGCACTATTCGAGCCTACACTAGACTACGTAATCGTAAAAATACCAAGATGGAACTTCGATAAATTTGAGGGAGCTGACAGAACATTAGGGCTTCAGATGAAATCAGTGGGAGAGGTGATGGGTATCGGACGCTCGTTTCAAGAGGCATTACACAAAGCCACTCAGTCTCTAGAAATCAAAAGAAACGGACTAGGTGCAGACGGAAAAGGGTATACCAATTACGAGCAAATTATTGAGAAGCTTACCCACGCGAGTTGGGATAGGGTTTTTGTGATTTATGACGCCATAGCTATCGGTATGCCACTTTCTAGAATCAACGAGATCACTAAGATTGATATGTGGTTCTTAAAACAATATGAAGAACTGTACTTGCTTGAGAAAGAAATTTCAAATTTCACAATCGATACTTTGCCTAAAGAATTACTGTTAGAGGCAAAGCAAAAAGGTTATGGTGACCGCCAGATTGCTCATATGCTCAACTGTCTAGAGAGTCAAGTACATAAAAAGAGAGAAGAGCTAAATATCAATAGAGTCTATAAACTAGTAGATACTTGTGCAGCGGAATTCATCGCTCAAACACCTTACTACTACTCAACCTTTGAAGCAGAAATTGAGAAGGCAGACGGTACGCGCTATGTGTCTAACGAAAGTATAGTTACAGATAAAAAGAAAATCGTAGTACTCGGTTCAGGCCCTAACCGCATCGGACAAGGGATTGAGTTTGATTATTCGTGTGTGCACGGTGTGATGGCAGCCAAGGAATGTAGTTATGAAACCATTATGATCAACTGTAATCCAGAGACAGTATCGACTGATTTTGATACCGCTGATAAATTGTATTTCGAGCCTGTATTCTGGGAGCATATCTACGACATCATTCGCCACGAAAAACCTGAAGGAGTTATTGTGCAGCTAGGTGGTCAAACTGCGCTAAAACTTGCTGAAAAATTAGATAAGTACGGCATAAAAATAATCGGAACAAGTTATGATGCCCTTGATTTAGCTGAAGATAGAGGGCGATTCTCTACATTGCTTGAGGAGCTAAACATACCTTTTCCAAGGTTTGGCGTTGCAGAAACAGCGGAAGAAGCCTCAAAGTTAGCCGATGTTTTAGACTTCCCACTTTTAGTGCGTCCGTCATATGTGTTGGGCGGTCAAGGAATGAAAATCGTGATTAACAAAGAAGAGTTAGAGAAGCATGTCATTGATTTGCTGCAACAAATTCCGAATAACAGATTGTTGTTAGACCATTATCTAGATGGAGCGGTAGAAGCAGAAATCGATGCGATATGCGATGGCGAAAATGTCTATATCATTGGGATTATGGAGCATATCGAGCCTTGTGGAATCCACTCAGGAGACAGTAATGCGACTCTACCACCGTTTAACTTGGGCGAATTTGTACTGCAACAGATAAAAGACCATACCGTTAAAATTGCTTTGGCGCTGAAAACTGTGGGTCTAATCAACATTCAGTTTGCAATTAAGGACGATACGGTGTATATTATTGAGGCAAATCCGCGTGCGTCACGTACGGTACCGTTTATTTCAAAAGCTTACGGAGAACCTTATGTGAATTATGCAACCAAAGTGATGTTGGGTGATAAGAAAGTAACTGACTTTAATTTCAATCCACAACTTAAAGGCTATGCCATCAAACAACCCGTGTTCTCGTTTAATAAATTCCACAACGTGAATAAACAACTCGGTCCTGAGATGAAATCAACCGGAGAGAGTATTTTGTTTATTGATAGCCTAAAGGATGATGCTTTCTATGATTTGTATGCAAGAAGAAAAATGTATTTGAGTAGATAATATAACCTATAACTTGTGAATTAAACCCAAATAATCAGTTGATTGCCTAGTGCTTGATGCTGATTATTTTGGTATAATTTAGCCATAAACAGTCCAAACTTATGTATAAAAAACTTATTCGTCCATTACTGTTTAGTTGTGATCCTGAAAAAGTGCATCACTTCACCTTTTCTATGTTGCGTATTGTCAACCGCATTCCGTTTGTTTCTAGTATCATCAGAAGTTGTTATGTGATGGAGGATAAACAACTCGAGAGAGAAGTTTTTGGATTAAAGTTCAAAAATCCCGTCGGACTAGCTGCAGGATTTGACAAGGATGCCAAGTTGTATAAAGAACTTTCAAATCTTGGTTTCGGATTTATAGAAATAGGTACGCTTACGCCAAAGGCGCAAGAAGGAAATCCTAAGAAGCGTTTGTTTAGACTCAAAGAAGACCAAGCCATCATCAACCGTATGGGTTTTAATAACGGCGGCGTATTTGACGCAGTCGAGAGATTGAAGACAAACAAGCACGTGCTGATTGGCGGAAATATAGGTAAAAATAAAAATACGCCTAACGAGGAGGCTAATTCTGATTATATGATTTGTTTTGATGCTTTGTATGACGTGGTTGATTATTTCGTGGTCAACGTGAGTAGCCCGAATACACCTAACCTCAGAGCCCTGCAAGACAAAGAACCGTTGACGCATTTGTTGCAGACACTTCAAAATAAAAACCTGACTAAACCTAAACAAAAACCTATCCTATTGAAAATTGCTCCAGACTTAACCGATGAGCAATTATTGGACATCATCGATATTGTCAAAGAAACCAAAATTGCTGGAGTGATTGCTACTAATACTACTATCTCGAGAGAGGGCTTACAGTCTGACAACAAATCAGAAGCCGGCGGACTCAGCGGCAAACCACTTGGCAAACGTTCTACGGAGGTTATTCGGTTTTTAGCTACTAAGAGCAATAATGCTTTTCCGATTATCGGGGTAGGAGGCATACATACGCCAGAAGATGCGTTAGAGAAGTTAGCCGCAGGAGCGAGCTTGGTGCAGCTCTATACCGGATTTATCTATGAAGGACCGAAATTGATCAAAGAAATAAATAAAAAATTGCTTGCTAAGAAAAGTTAAGTAGCCTTCAATAAATTACAAGTTTGTAATCACTCAGTTGAAAACCATGCTTTCTTAAATCCATTAGAATAAGGTTGCTTGCTGGTTTTTTGAGGTCGGTATAATTTATACATATATCTTTTCGATAAAAGTTTTGTAGATTAGAATCAAAGTGTTAGTTTTGCACACTTAATTAAACAATTAAAATTATGAATCATTACGAAACTGTTTTCATTATGAATCCCGTTTTATCTGAAACTCAGGTAAAGGAAACAGTAAGCAAATTTGAGGATTTTCTTACTACCAGAGGGGCTAAATTTGTATCCAAAGAAGATTGGGGACTTAAGAAATTGGCTTACCCAATTCAACACAAAAAGAGTGGTTTTTACCACCTGTTTGAGTTCCAAGCACCAGGAGAAATTATCGCTGCTTTTGAAACTGAATTTAAACGTGACGAGAGAATCATGCGTTTTATTACAGTAAAACTTGACAAGCATGCTATTTCGTGGGCTGAGAGAAGAAGAGAAAAACTAAAATTAAAAGCTAACTAATTATGGCAACTTTAGAGCAATCTGCAAAAGGAAAAAGAGAAGGGGATATCAGATATCTTACGCCTCTTAACATAGATACAAACAAACAAAAGAAATACTGTCGTTTCAAAAAATCAGGTATCAAGTATATCGATTATAAAGACGCTGACTATCTTTTCAAATTCGTAAACGAACAAGGTAAAATCCTTCCAAGACGTCTAACAGGAACATCTTTGAAATACCAAAGAAAAGTATCTGTAGCTATAAAAAGAGCACGTCACTTGGCACTTATGCCTTACGTAGCGGATTTATTAAAATAATTTATTAAACAATTTAAGTTGTTGGTTGCTGAGTCCATCAGAACCTAACTTATACTAAAAAAAGGACAACAACATGGAAGTAATCTTAAAACAAGACGTTGCAAACTTAGGTTTCAAAGACGATATCGTTGACGTAAAACCAGGATACGGACGTAACTACCTTATCCCGCAAGGGTTTGCACATTTAGCTACGCCATCTGCAAAGAAAGTATTAGCTGAAAACCTAAAACAAAGAGCTTTTAAAGAGCAAAAATTAGTTGACGACGCTAAACAAATTGCTGATTCACTAAAAGATTTAGAGCTAAAAATCACTGTAAAAACAGGTGGAGACAAGCTTTTTGGATCAGTAACTAATATCGATGTAGCAGAAGCCCTAGCAAAAGCAGGACATTCAATCGATAGAAAATTTATTACTTCAGGTACGATCAAAAGAACTGGTAAATATAATGCTTCTATCAGACTTCACAGAGAAGTTATCGTTGAGTTACCATACGAAGTTGTTGCAGAGTAATTTGTCTCTGACAATAAAATCATAAATACATCAAAGGGAGTCTATCTTATAGTCTCCCTTTGTTATTTCTAAAAAATACTACAATGAAATTCATAAATCGTTTGGCTCTATATCTACTAGGGCTATTGGTCGG
>CAZRCB010000042.1:7117-14765 GCA_964598455.1 uncultured Flavobacterium sp. | reverse complement strand
TCTTGCCCTCTGCCAAAATGTCGTTAGGCCATTTAATCTTGAGTTGCGGAATATCAAATTTTTCTATAACTTGGAAAATACTCAAACTAATGGCGATATTCAAATCAAAAATAGAGGTGTTAGGTAGAATTGAGTTTTTTATAAGTATGCTGAATGTTAGGTTCTTATGGGGTTCTGCGCTCCATGTACTGCCTCTTTGTCCTTTGCCGCTTGTTTGGCTTTCTGCATAGACTAGGCTATAGTTTTTTACTTCTTGAGTGCTATAAAGTCCTTTCAGAAAATCATTTGTCGAGCCGATGGCATTGAGTTTGATTATAGTCATAACACTAAAGTTGCAAAATGTATTTTTTTTAATGAATTGAAATTCAAAAATACGTACAAAAATGGTAACTTTGCGAATTATTAAACTTTATAAATGGCAAAAAAGAAAACAGCAGGTTCTGACGAGTTACTTACACTAATCATCAAAGGTATAGAAGATACCAAAGGAATGGACGTAAGTATTATGGACTTAAGAGATATAGATAATACAGTTTGTGATTATTTTGTAATCTGTACTGGTGGGTCAAATACCCAAGTAAATGCAATATCAGGCTCTATCCAACGAGTAGTATCAAAAGAATTACACGAAAAACCTTGGCACGTAGAGGGTGAAGGCGTAGGTGAATGGGTGTTGATGGACTATGTCAATATCGTGGTACATGTCTTCCAAAGAAATATCAGAGAATTTTACGATTTAGAAAGCTTATGGGGTGACGCCAAAATCACCGAATTAGCTAATAAATTCTAAATACTCACAGTTGGCTTTGCAATTTGTTTAGTGTGTTGCAAGGCTAATGTCTTTATGGAATATGTGTAAATGATTGTATAGTATTAGTTTACAGCTAGACAGCCAGTTATTAGATATTAAAACTTTATAAAAAATAAATATGTCAAACGACAAAAACGAAAATTCAAACAAGAACTTAAAGCCGAACCTAAACCCAAAGGGAGGGCCTGGGTTTAAGTTTAATATCTGGATGATTTATGCCGCGCTAATTGTTCTTATCCTAGGGTGGAACTTTTTTACGGGCGGATTTTCAATGAGTGATCCTAAGAAGATAAGTATTACCCAGTTTTATACTTATCTCGACAAAGGCGACTTCGAAAAAGTTGTAATTCACAACAAGACCTCTGCTGAAGCCTTTTTAAGCGAAGCAGCGCTTGCAGAAGAATCACATAATAAAATTCCAAAAGAAGACGTACTTAAAAAACCAAACAAAGGACCTCACTATAAACTTGAAATAGGAAACGATCAGATTTTTCAAAATCGCCTAGAGAAAGCCCATGAAGAAGGAAAACTAAAAGTTTATGACAGCGAAACCTCTGGCTCATGGACAGACTTTATAGGGTTTTTGCCTATAATTTTGCTAATAGCGGTCTGGATTTATATGATGCGTAGAATGTCTGGTGGAGGCGCAGGCGGAGGAGGACAGATCTTTAGTATAGGAAAGTCAAAAGCAAAATTATTTGACGAGAAAACTGACATCAAAGTTACTTTCGCAAATGTTGCAGGGTTAGAAGGAGCTAAAGAAGAAGTACAGGAAATCGTAGAATTCTTAAAGCATCCAGAGAAATACACCGCACTCGGTGGGAAAATACCCAAAGGTGCTTTGCTTGTAGGACCTCCAGGAACGGGAAAGACACTATTGGCAAAAGCAGTGGCTGGAGAGGCTAAAGTGCCTTTCTTCTCTCTGTCTGGTTCGGATTTTGTCGAAATGTTTGTTGGGGTAGGAGCTTCTCGTGTGAGAGATTTATTCAAACAAGCCAAAGAAAAATCTCCTTCTATTATCTTTATAGATGAAATAGATGCTGTTGGACGTGCAAGGGGTAAAAACAATATGTCGGGATCGAATGACGAAAGAGAAAATACACTCAACCAATTGCTGACTGAGATGGACGGTTTCGGAACTAACTCTAACGTAATTGTTCTTGCAGCTACTAACAGAGCTGATGTATTAGACAAAGCACTACTTAGAGCAGGTCGTTTTGACAGACAGATATATGTAGATTTGCCGGATATTAACGAGAGAAGAGAAATATTTGAAGTGCACCTTAAGCCACTCAAAAAAGCAGAAGACTTAGATGTTGAATTCTTAGCAAAACAGACGCCAGGTTTCTCAGGAGCTGATATTGCAAATGTATGTAACGAAGCCGCACTAATAGCTGCGAGAAAAGAGAAAAAAGCAGTAGATAGACAAGATTTCTTAGATGCAGTCGATAGAATCGTTGGAGGTTTAGAGAAGCGAAACAAAATCATCACTCCAGATGAAAAACGAGCCATAGCTATTCACGAAGCAGGTCACGCAACTGTGAGTTGGATGCTAGAACACGCTGCACCGCTCGTAAAAGTTACTATTGTTCCGAGAGGCCAAAGTCTTGGTGCTGCTTGGTATTTGCCAGAAGAAAGACAAATTGTCAGAACCGAACAGATGTTAGACGAAATGTGTGCTACGATGGGCGGACGCGCGGCTGAGAAAGTTATTTTTAATAAAATATCAACGGGAGCCTTGTCTGACTTAGAGAAAGTAACCAAACAAGCACGTGCGATGGTGACCGTTTATGGACTGAATGAAAAGCTAGGCAACATTACTTACTACGACTCATCAGGACAATCAGAATACGGATTTACAAAACCATACTCTGAAGAAACTGCCAATACTATCGATAAAGAGATCAATTTGCTTATCGAAGGACAATACCAAAGAGCTATTGACTTGCTTGAAAAACACAAAGACAAGTTGATCGAGCTTGCAGATGTGTTGATCGAAAAAGAGGTGATTTTTAAAGATGACCTAGAACGAATTTTCGGTAAGCGTGCTTATGGTACAGAAGAAACTGAAACTACTGCAGTTCAGATGCAACTAGACAACGATAAACCAGTAGTTGACGATACTCAGATTTTACCCGAAGATAATTAGGTAATTTATATCATAAAACTCAATGCCTCTGATTTAAAACGTGTTAAGTCAGAGGCTTTTTTGCTTTTCAATATGTTTCATTGAAGCTAAATCAGAATTTTTACTTGTATTGTGTTGTTAAAAAATGTAATTTAGATGCGCTAAAAGCAACCTCCACGTATTTATGTTACACTCCAAACTGAAATACCCACTTTTGATGATGAGTTTTCTCGTATCAATAGCTGTGTTTTCGCAACATAATGACTCTCTAGACTTTAAGGGCAAGAAGCCAAAAATAGGTCTAGTACTAAGTGGTGGTGGCGCAAAAGGCTTAGCGCATATTGGCGTTTTGAAAGTCTTAGAAGAAGAAGGGGTTCATGTCGATTTTATTGGAGGTACAAGTATGGGAGCAATGATTGGAGGGCTCTATGCCTCGGGTTATTCGGCTAAACAGCTAGACTCTATTTTCAAAAAAGTAGATTTTGATGCAATTGTCCAAGATAATCTACCTCGTAGAGTAAAGTCATTCTACGACAAAGAGAGCGATGAGAAGTATTCAATTACTTTCCCTTTCAAAAACATGAAGTTTGGTTTGCCTGTGGCTTTCTCTAAAGGACAAAATACCTACAACCTCTTTAGCCAGCTGCTTTATCACGTTAGATTTATAGATGATTTCAAAGAATTGCCAATTCCTTTCTTGTGTATAGCTACCGATATCGAAACAGGGGAAGAGGTCATCTTAAACAAAGGAAACCTAGTAAGCGCTATACTAGCTAGCGGTTCGTTGCCGGGACTTTTTTACCCCTTAGAAATAGACGGAAGATATTTGTCAGACGGAGGAATTGTCAATAATTATCCTGTAGAAGAAATCAGAAAGTTAGGCGCAGATATTATTATTGGCGTAGATGTACAGACAGGATTTATGAACAGAGATCAACTTACATCTGCTGCTAAGCTAGTGATGCAAATTGTCAATTTTCAGATGCTCACGACCATGAAGGACAAGAAAGAAAAAACAGATATTTATATCAAACCTAACATTACAGATTTTAATGTAGTTTCCTTTGCAGATGGTGATCAGATCATACAAAAAGGTATAACTGCCGCAGAGAATTATAGAGAGCAGTTCCGTCAGATTGCAGAGGTTCAAGGTCGCTCACAGGTTAAGATTCCATTGAAACCTGAGAAGATGATGAAAGAAATAACCTCTATAGAAATTCAAGGTAGTGATAAGTATTCTAGAGCTTATGTACTGGGGAAACTCAGAATTAAACAAGGAGATATTATAAGTTTTCCGATGTTTGCTGAAGGTCTTGAGAGACTTAATGCAACACAAAACTTCAAAAGTATTACCTATGACTTCAAACCTGATTTGACTAACGAAAACAATGATGAGTGTGAAGGCGATGAATTACATATAAAATTAGAGGAAAATCATATTAAGACTTTCTTTCGCTTCGGATTACATTATAACGAATTATACAAAAGCGGACTATTGCTAAACCTCACTCATAAGAATATAATTGCCAAAAATGATGTCTTTTCCGCTGATTTGGTATTAGGAGATAATGTTCGTTATCAGATAGATTATTATCTAGACAATGGTTTTTATTGGAGTTTTGGGTTTCGCTCGAGATTCAACCAGTTCAAAGCTTTGATGCCTGCTAATTTATATAAATTTCTTCCGAATTATCAAGGGAGAAATAAGTTCAACATAACATATTTTGATTTTACACATCAAGCTTATCTTCAGACTATTTTTAGGCAAGTATTCACTGTTGGTGCCGGATTAGAGTATAAATACCTAGATATTAATTCTGAAAGTATAATGGTAGATGATGTGAGTTTGAATGATATTTATAAGAGCTCAGACTTCTGGAGTGTTTATGGATTTCTTACGCTAGATACTTTTGATAAAAAACATTTTCCTAAAAAAGGAATTTACTTTAACGGAAGCTATAAGGCGATGGTGAAATCTAAGGCTTTAGGTAAAAAAAATGAACCCTATTCCATTACACAAGGAACATTAGGATTGGTGAAAACTTATTTTGACAAACTAACTTTTAGAATTGACAATGAGGTCGGATTCACGGTTGGGAATAGTGGCGGAATGCTTGATTTCTTGCTCGGAGGTTATGGCTATAATACGATAAATAACTTCAGTCATTTTTATGGATATGATTTTTTGAGTATTTCTGGGAATAGCTATATCAAAGGTACCGTTGGTTTTGATATTGAGGTATATCGAAAAAACCACTTTAACTTTTATGCAAACTTTGCCAATGCTGGTGATGATATCTACAAGAAAACTAGTTCTTGGTTCTCTAAACCTACCTATACAGGCTATGCTTTTGGCTACGGACTGGAAACCTTAATCGGACCAATTGAGGTGAAATACTCTTGGTCACCCGAGACAAACGCAACGTATTGGTGGGTCAATTTAGGCTTCTGGTTCTGATGGAATTCTTCAAAAAACATAAACTCATAAGCTTTCTGATACTTCAGATTATTCTAATCAGACTACTTGTATTTTTCCCAGAAACAATCGAGAAATACTATACCAACGGTTTTTATAGTTTTTTGTCTTCTGTTTCCAGAACATTTTTCGCGAAGTTTAGCTTTTCAGTAGGAGATGTTTTGTATGGTATTGTAATCCTATTTCTACTTTATCGAATATTTAAAAACAGAAAAAACATAACTTTAAAAAGTGCTGTCATTGGGACGCTCAATGCTATTTCTATTTTTTACTTTTTGTTCAATCTGTGTTGGGGACTCATCAATTATAGAATTCCCCTAAAAGATAATATGAATCTGAGTTATGAGTACAGTATTAAAGACCTTCTTCATTTTACAGATTCTCTGATTAACAAAGCCAATGCAATTCAACTAGAACTTACTAAAAATGACAGCCTTGTGGTAGAGAGTCCGTATACCAACCAGCAAATTTATGATTTGACTACAGATGCTTATGCTGCTTTAGCACAAATTGATGCGGATTATACGTATGCTTTTCCCTCTATAAAAAATTCATTGATCAGTCTGCCACTTTCGTATATGGGTTTCGGAGGTTATTTTAACCCGTTTACCGGCGAGGCGCAGGTCAACGCACATCTGCCTAAATACTCTTTACCTGCAACAGCTTTGCACGAAATAGCACACCAAGTGGGGTATGCCTCAGAGAGTGAAGCCAACTTTATAGGTTTTTTGGCCTCAGAGGCGAGTCAAGACCTGTATTTTACATATGCTGGAATTACATCAGTATTGAGGTATTGTCTGAGAAATATAGAAAAAATAGACCCTTCGATTCTAGAGGATTATACAACAAAAATCAACTACGGAGTACGCCAAAACCTCGATCAGAGCTACCAGTTTTGGCAGGCTCACCAAAGTCCTGTAGAGCAAGTGTTTAGTGTGTTTTATGACAATTTTTTAAAACTAAACAATCAAACCGACGGTTTAGACTCCTACAGTAAATACATCGGTTTGCTGATAAGTTATCAGAAAAGATAAAGTTTATTTTACCTCAACTTCTGCAGCTTTAAGCATAAAAGTGTGCAGCTCTGTATTACGCATAAATGGCTTTAGTCGCTCACTTCCAGGTCCAAACATGGCTAACTCTACATAATCTGCCGAGTGGTCCATACTGATCCAACCTACCGAATTGGTTTTCTGTTGTATTTCTGAGAGTAGCTTAAAAGGAACTTTTTTGTAGTTATATAGACCGTCCTCTGCCTTTTCGAGTCCAGAGTAATATTTTAATATTTTTTGTGCATCTTCATCAGAAATAGTGTTGCCATTGGCATATTTCACTGTTTCTATGACCTGACTCACCTTACTTTTTTCTGAAAACTGATTCAAGATCCACTCGTTGGTCTGCTTGTATTCCTGTACCGAATCAAAGTTGTCATCAGCATATTTCCCGTAGATAATTCCAGGGTTTGCATTGCCGTGATCTGTGGTGATAATTACTAGCGTATCGTTGTTTTTCTCAGCAAAATCTATCGCGACTTTGATTGCCTTATCAAACTGCATTTGCTCGTATATCAAGGCTCCCAAATCATTGGCATGCGCTGCCCAATCCACTTTTCCCGATTCGATTTGCAAGACAAAGCCATTTTTGTGCTGACTCATCGCCTCGATTGCTTTTTTGCTCATCTCTGCCAATGACGGAATACTATTGTTGAGGTTTTTGTCTGTATGTCTGTCAATGGCATACGGAAGCGCATCATCAGCAAATACGCCAAGTATAGGCAATTTGTTAGATAGTTTTTCGAACGCTGACTTACTCTTAGCTATCTGATAGCCTTTGGATTTGTATTTTGAATAGAGGTCTTGCCCATCCTCGCGAGTGCTAGGGTCAAAGAATTTTGTTCCTCCTCCCAAAAGCACATCAAAACCTACTTTTAGGTATTGTTCGGCGATATCCTCCTGTGCATTTCTCTTTTTAGAATTGGCACAAAAACCAGCGGGAGTGGCATGCGTGATAGCAACAGTAGTGACACATCCGGCTAATTTGCCCGCCTTTTTAAACTTTTGCCATATAGGCATATATTCTTCTCCGTTTTCACCGATATTTATCGAGCCGTTCTTTACACGAACTCCGCCACCCCAAGAAGAGCTTGCAGCAGCAGAATCTGTAACAATTGAGCTGGCAGAAGCCATATCCATCAGCGCACGCGTAACTTTGTTCTCCTTGTAAAGTTTCATCC
>CAZRCB010000042.1:0-7107 GCA_964598455.1 uncultured Flavobacterium sp. | reverse complement strand
ATATTTGCGATGCATAAACAAGTCGGTCATTGAGAGCGTTCCGGAGCTCATACCGTCACTCACTAATAGGATGATGTTTTTAGGAGTTTTACCTGAATAGGTAGGGATGTCAAGTGTATTGGTAAATCCGTTATAGGTGTGCAAAAGTCCTGCACCTGCTGTAGCTATTGAACCTATCTTAAAAAACTTTCTTCTATCCATTGCTGTCAAATTATATCAGAATAACCCAACAAATATAGATAAAGTTATTTTTCCGAAGGTTTTGTTTTTGTTAATAATTGGCTTTTGTCTGTTGGCTTATCTATTTCTATTTCTTTGGTATAGACATAGGTTATTTTGATGTTTTGATCAGTAGTGGTATGCGTATGTGGGTTAGAAACGAAGTTGCCTTTTTCATCAAAATGCTTCATAAATGGATCTTTGTATCGATTAAAATCCGGCTTTTCCCATTCATAGCTATGGGTTTTCTGAAATTCCTTTGGGGTTTCTACCACAAAAGCCAAGATTAAACCCGTGATAAATCCGCCTAGGTGTCCTTCCCAACTCATATTTTCTTTCATATCCGGGAAAATATACCAAAGCATTCCTCCGTAGAGAAATATCACTACAAACGAAACGGCTGTGAGGCGATAGTTTCTAGTGACGATGCCTTTGAAGAAAATAAAACTCACCAAAGCATAGATCAGTCCGCTCGCTCCGATATGGTAGGAAGGCCTGCCGATAAGCCACGTTATCATCCCAGACAGTACAATGCCGATAACAATAACAAAATAGGTTTGTTTTCTATAAAATACCTGCATCATTAAAAGCAACACAAAAAGCGGAATACTATTGTTGTATAAATGCTCTAGATCTCCGTGAATAAAAGGGCTAAATACAATGCCGAACAAGCTAGAAATATCTTTTGGATAGATCCCAAAGCGAGCAAAATTAAGCCCAGTCTTTAGTTCTAGCCAAAAGACAAACCATATTAGAAATACAGCTATAAAGGGCAATCGGAAAATTTTAAGATCTACTTTCAAGTGTTGTTGTGTTTGCTGTTTACCTATTAAAACCTTTGAGAAAGACCTCCATAGTTTTGGTTGTAAATAAATTATCTTTGTCAAAAACATATCCACTTTTCAAATTTCGGATATTTTGTCAGTTTAAGCTAATAAAGATGACACAAGAACAACTTTTAGAATTTCTTGAAGAAAAAGTCGAGTTATACAACACACCGAATTTTATTGAATCCGACCCTATTCAGGTGCCGCACTTGTATACGCAAAAAGAAGATATAGAAATAGCGGGTTTTCTAGCAGCCACTATCGCTTGGGGAAATCGGAAAATGATTGTAAAGAACGCACATCGCATGATGGAACTCATGGGCAATGCTCCTTATGACTTTGTGATGTCACATACTGATGAGGACCTTGATAGGCTGACTGACTTTGTACACAGAACCTTCAATAGTCAAGATTTTATTGGCTTTGTCAAAGGACTAAATAACCTTTATACAAAGTATGAATCATTGGAAAATGTATTTAACAGATATGATGACCTTCAACTCTCGATTCATCATTTCAAACATGATTTTTTTGATGGATCTCATCTCAAACGAACTGAAAAACACATCTCTGATCCGCTCAAAGGATCGGCAGCCAAACGCATCAATATGTATTTGCGCTGGATGGTTAGAGACGACAAAAAAGTAGATTTCGGAATCTGGAAGAGTATTTCTCCGGCGCAACTCTCGTGCCCGCTTGACGTGCACTCCGGAAATGTAGCCAGAAAGTTAGGATTATTGAAGCGCAAACAGAACGATGCCAAGGCTCTTGCGGAATTAAACAGATCACTTATGGCCTTTGACCCGAATGACCCTGTCAAATATGACTTCGCACTTTTCGGGCTCGGTGTATTTGAAGGATTTTAATGGCATAAGGCTAAACTAAAATTTTATGAAGTCCTTTTTTTGATGTACTTTTGTGCAACTTTTTACAACAACAACACAATGAAATACACAACTCGAAAAAAAGCTGTTTTACTATTAGCAGACGGAACAATTTTTTACGGAAAAGCAGTAGTTGAAGGAACTTCTATAGGAGAAATTTGCTTTAGCACTGGGATGACTGGTTATCAAGAGGTCTTTACTGATCCTTCTTATTTCGGACAGATTATGGTCGCTTCTTCGCCGCATATCGGCAATTATGGCGTACATCAGGACGAAATAGAGTCAGATTCTATCAAAATTGCTGGATTGGTAGTCAAGAACTTTAACTTTAATTACTCTAGAGCAAGTGCAGAAGGTTCGCTGTTAGAATACCTCGAAAAACAAAACATCGTAGCTATTTCAGACGTAGATACCCGAGCATTGGTTGGGTATATTCGCGATAACGGCGCTATGAATGCCATTATCTCTACTGAAATTGAGGATTTAGATGCGCTGAAAACAAAATTAGCAGCCTATCCCGATATGAAAGGAATGGAATTGGCTTCAAAAGTTTCTACTAAAGAACCTTATTTCTTTGGGGATGAGAACGCAAAGTATAAAATCTCAGCACTTGATTTGGGTATCAAAAGAAATATACTGAGAAACCTCGCTCAGCGCGATTGTTATGTCAAGGTTTTTCCGTTTGACGCAAGTTTTGAACAGATGAAGAGCTTTAATCCTGATGGATATTTCCTTTCTAATGGCCCTGGCGACCCACAGCCACTTCAGAATGCACAAGATATTACCAAGAAAATCATCGCAGAAAACAAACCCCTTTTCGGAATTTGTTTAGGACATCAAACCATCGCTTTGGCACACGGAATCTCTACCTATAAAATGTTTAACGGACATAGGGGAGTGAATCATCCGGTGATGAACCTAGCGACAGGAAAGGGAGAAATCACCTCACAAAACCACGGATTTGCCGTAGATAAAGAGTCTTTAGAGAGTCATCCTGATTTTGAAATTACTCACCTACACATCAATGACGGTACTGTTGCGGGAATGAAAATGAAAAACAAAGCTGTTTTCTCTGTTCAGTACCATCCAGAAGCCAGTCCAGGACCACACGATTCGGCTTATTTGTTTGACGAATTTATAACTGCTATCGAAAACTCAAAATGATAACAAAGAGTTGCCTTCAGAAAGCAACTCTTTTTTTAGCTCTATTTTGCCCCAATTTATTTGCATTAAAAAAAATTTAATTAAGTGAACCAAGATTCGTTTTTGACTTATTTTTCTGATACTCAGATCAAAGACATTAATTTGCCTGAGAAATTCACTTTTCCGTTTTATTATGAGCCTCACGACTTGACTAAAATTGCCGCACAAGATCTGCAAGAATACCTAGAGGAGCAATCGGATTTCCAACATAATTTCGGGATTGATTCAACATACGAAGGACCTGCAATCGGCAAAATGTTTGGTGTTTTGGTAGTGCAAGACCTGCAAGGAAGATTGGGCTACCTGTCTGCTTTTTCAGGTAAAATAGGTGGTTCGAACAGCCATAAAAAATTTGTTCCCCCTGTGTTTGATATGTTAGTTGAAGGTAGCTTTTTCTTAGAAGGACAAGAGCAGCTAAATCAGATCAATGCAGATGTAAAACAATTGTTGGCAGACACAACCTATCAGAATTTGCTGACCGAGCTTCAGGAAACATCCAAACAGGCACAAGAAGCAATATCTGCTTTTAAACTAGAGTTAAAGCAAAATAAACAGGACAGAAAGTCAAGCAGAATTACGTATAAGTCCGTGCTTTCGCAGGCAGAATATAAACTGTATGAAGCCTTCTTGATCAAACAAAGCTTGAGGGATAAATATGAATTGCGGGTATTGGAAGAGCAGTGGACGGCTAAGATAAGCGAAATCCAATCTAAAATTGAGGTATTCGATGCTGAAATAGAAGCGCTCAGAACCCAGCGGAGAGAAAAGTCAGCTTTGCTACAGAAACAACTCTTCGAGCAATATTCGTTTTTGAATATTCACGGAGCAACCAAAAGCCTAGAGGCAATTTTTAAGGAAACAGTTTTCGGAAAGCCGCCAGCGGGAGCAGGGGAGTGTGCGACTCCAAAGCTATTGCAATATTCTTTTTTGAAACAGCTCAAACCCATTGCAATGGCTGAGTTTTGGTGGGGAGCTTCGCCAAAATCAGAAATCAGAAAACACCAGCACTATTATCCTGCCTGCACCGGAAAATGCCAACCCATTCTCAATCATATGCTGGATGGGGTAGAAGTAGAGGATAATCCTCTTTTGGAAAATTTAGGTGCGGACAAACACTTTGATATTCTTTATGAGGATGATAGCTTTGTAGTCATAAATAAGCCTTCAGAGTTGCTTTCAGTGCCTGGAATACATGTCCAAGACTCAGTATATACGCGTCTGAAGATCTTGTTTAAGTCCGCAGAACCTTATATGGTTCATCGCCTAGATATGGCAACTTCAGGTTTATTGGTCGTAGCAAAATCAAAAGAAATCCACAAGCACCTTCAGAAACAATTCCTCAAAAAGACTGTGGTCAAAAAATATGTAGCGATGCTCTCTAAGTCAATAGCTAATGACAAGGGTGAAATAGATCTACCTTTAAGGGGCGATATAGAAGACAGGCCAAGACAATTGGTGTGTTTTGAATATGGAAAAAAATCCCTAACTCGCTATGAAGTAATTCACAGAAGCCAGTCAACAACAAAGATTGCCTTTTATCCAATTACAGGTCGTACGCACCAACTCAGAATGCACGCAGCACATCCAATGGGTTTAGATGCTCCAATTGTGGGGGATGATCTGTACGGGACAGCTGCAGATAGATTATATCTTCATGCTTCCTATTTAGAGTTTACACATCCGATTACAAACCAAACGATGTGTTTTGAAGCAAAGGAAGCTTTTTAAGCTCTACGTCTTAGGTCAGCCATTTTGATGGCTACAATTCCAGCTTCAGTACCTTTGTTTCCGTGTTTTCCGCCACTTCTATCGATAGATTGCTGAAGGGTGTTATCTGTAAGTACACAGAAGATTGTTGGAATGTCACCTAAGATATTCAAGTCTTTGATGCCTTGGGTTACGCCTTCACATACAAAATCAAAGTGTTTTGTTTCGCCTTGAATCACACATCCTATAGCAATAACTGCATCGACCTCTTGGGTTTCGATCATTTTTTTGCAACCGTAGATAAGTTCAAAACTTCCCGGAACATTCCATCTGATGATGTCCTCAGGAGCGACTCCGTTTTCTGTGAGCGCTTGAAAAGCACCCTTATAAAGTCCTTCTGTGATTTGCTCGTTCCACTCTGAAACGACAATCCCAAACCGAAAGCCTTTCGTGTTTGGGATTGTAGATTTATCGTAACTAGATAAGTTTTTATTTTCTGTAGCCATTTCTATTTATTGTGCCATCCCGATATATCCTTCGATGTTTTGTGCTTCCGGAGCACTTCCGAACTCGTTTTGGATTCTTGAGAAATATTTGAATGCTTTATCTTTTTGGTTTAATGCCAAAGCAACTTGACCTGCTTTGAATAAGAATCTTGGTGTAGTCAAATCGTTTGTTCTTGCTGCAAATGCTTTCTCGTAGTAACCAAGCGCTTCTTCAATCTGGTTGTTCTGTGCGAATGCATCACCGATAGCACCTGTCGCTAAAGGATTAAGAAGTTCGTCATCAGATTTGAATTTTTCTAACTCTGAGATTGCCTCTTTGTATTTGTGTAGGTTCAAGTAAGAAATACCAGCATAATAATGAGCAATGTTAGCCGTTTTTGTACCGCTATAGTGCTCCATGATTTTAAGGAAACCCATTTTACCTTCAGCTCCGTTTAGGGCTAGGTTGTAGAGTGAATCACTAGCAATACCATTGGTAGCTTGCTCAAAGTGTTTTTGTGCTTGATATATTTCGTTAACTGCTTTCTCTTCTTTAGGTTCAATTACAAATTTTTGGTAAGCGAAGAAGCCAATCACTATTAGCGTCAAACCTCCTAAAGCAGCAAAAATAAGTTTTTGGTTATTCTGAATCCAGTCTTCAATTTTGTTGGCTCCCGAATCTAAGGTATTAAAAACCTCTGCAGTTGCACTGTCTTGTTCAGAGATATTATCAACTGTTTCATTTTCATCTTTCGGTTTAGGTGCTTTGTAACCTCTCTTGTTATACGTTGCCATAATTGTTTTCTAAGTTAAAGGTGCAAAAATATAACTTTTCTTCAAATAAAAAACCCCTTTCAACTCATATTTTTTTTATGCTTTATTTTATGGGTCAAAATTAGTAACTTGCCAGGCAAAATTACCTTTATATGATTACAACAAAAGACGTTAAGTTTTCTTATCCTGGTCAGGATTTTACTTTCCCTAATTTGACCTGTAAGCCTGGTGAAACCTTGTTAATTACCGGAAAGTCAGGTACCGGAAAAACAACTCTTTTACATATACTTTCAGGTATTCTCAAACCAAAATCAGGCGAAGTAGTCGTAGGAGAAACCCATATCGAGCATTTATCAGACAAAGAACTAGACCAGTTTAGAGGCAAAAATATCGGTCTTGTATTACAACAATCACATTTTGTAGCGTCGTTGTCGGTATTAGAAAATATAGAGTTCTCTTCTTGGCTTTCTGATAAGACGCAAAAGGCTCAGAAAGCAACTTCACTATTAAAAGAACTAGGTCTCGAGGAGCATTTGCACAAAAAACCTTCACAACTCAGTATTGGGCAACAACAACGCGTGTCTATCGCTAGAGCCTTGATCAACGAGCCTATCCTACTTTTAGCGGATGAACCGACTTCGAGTCTTGATGATGAAAATGCTGAAATTGTCTCTGATTTACTTTCGAATTTATCCAAACAATACAAGGCTTCACTAATCATCGTAACCCACGACCAAAGACTAAAAGATAAGTTTTCGCAAGTAGTGGAGTTGTAGTTTCTTATATCTTAGCACTTTTTTTAATTGTATTTTAAGTTCGTTTTAATCTGTTTTTATGAATAAATATTTATTCCTTATTATATCGATATTTTTATCATTTCATTTGTTTTCTCAAAATAAGAATAATGGATTTTATCAAAATAAAGGCCAAATAGTTAACCAAGAAGGACAGCCTAATATTAATGTTCTCTATTTGTTAAATACTCCGGAACTTAATATCCAACTTAAG
>CAZRCB010000041.1:0-14966 GCA_964598455.1 uncultured Flavobacterium sp. | reverse complement strand
CATTATCTGTTAAAGGTTGGTTTTCGCTGTCTTTCAAACTTATATAAACCATATCGCTTGACGGGTTGGGATAAATCTTGTAATACGATTGGTTTTCGTTCATACTTTTGCTCTTGCAATTTGCAACCGAGAATTGGAAAAGCAGAGGTGCAGAAGTACCACAAGCGTTTTTAGCTTTCAATGTCAAGGCAATTGTTCCTGCCTGATAAGGCTGAATATAAAGTGTATTTAACCCTATATGCCAATCAAAATTACCATATTTTGTTACTTCCCATTCTGTATGCCCTTGAACATTTAAAGTAATGGTATTATCAGGGTGGTAAAACTCGGTTTTACAGATTACACCGCACATAGGGTGGTTAGGGTTGTTAAAACAGTCGAATGTTGTGGACAGAGTAGGTTTACCTATCCAAATGTCTTTAGTTATTTGATAATGCCCACCATTTAAGGTTGCTTTTATCCAACCTTGTCCACTATTAGGAGTTACTGTAAAGTTTACAGTAGCATTAGTTAAGCTACCTGTTATTTGAATATTAGAAGAAGAACTCCAATAAATTGTATAAGGAGAATTTGTTGGAAGATTTTGTAAACTTGCAGAATCAGCACCACAAATTACATCGCTAACAACTATATCTGTTAGATAAAACATAGACTCATTAACCGCTTTAAGAGCATTTACTCTACCATATCCTACTTCGTTATTCCAAGTGCCACTTGGTTTAATTGTATTATATGTATAACCCGATATTTTGTCTGTGGTTTTTTGTAAAATGTCACGAGCTTGTACTCCTGTAAGATTTGGATTCGCAGACAAAATCAAAGCAATCACTCCTGCTGCATTAGGACAAGCTGCCGAAGTTCCGTTAAAGCTATCGTAATAATTTCCAAATTTGTTATACCCATTAGCTATGCCATTTGTATGACCCGTATTATCTGTAGTATATACCTTTACTCCAGGAGCAACTACATCTAACTGACCCCCATAATTAGAACCTCCATTACAAGGAGAATTGTATGTTAACCAACACTCATCGTGGTATGCTGTTTGTGGAGATTTTCGCTCATCAAACATATTAGTAGCTCCAACAGCTATAACATTAGGTAATGAAGCGGGATAAGAAACCGAAGAAGAGTTTTCGTTTCCTGACGAAAACAACACTACACAGCCTTTACCTCCTCTACCATTGGTTACAGCATCATTTATAGCATTATTGAGAGAAGAAGAAGGGCTTCCTCCTCCCCAAGAATTACTTAATACATCTGCTCCGTTCTGCCAAGCCCAATTGATTCCTTCTACGGCTGCATTCAAATTCATTGTGTTTATGTGTCCTATTCTAACAGGAATAATTTTGGCACTATATGCAATTCCTGCAATACCTATATTATTATCGGCTATTGCTCCAATAATTCCCGCACAAGGAGTTCCGTGATTACTATCACTTCCTACAAACCCTCCTCCTGTGGTGTAATTTAGTGCATCATAACCAGACAAAAGGTTTGCTTGTAAATCGGGATGACTCAAATCAACTCCAACATCTAATACGGCTATTTTAATTCCCGTACCTGTTGTATAATTCCAAGCATCGTCCACATCCATATCTGCATCAATAGTGCCTCCTAAATATCCTTGATTATTGATTGCCCATTGTTGGGTATAGTAAGGGTCGTTAGTATGAAAAGCATTTAAGAATAAAAAATTTGGTTCTATATACTCAATATTTTTGTTGTTATACAAGGTGTTTATCAATTCAAAAACTCTATATGTAACAGTATTTTTTATTTTTACAACAAATTGATTTGTTTCGAATTTGCTTTCAATTACACTAATATCAAGACCTTTAAAGAAATCATAGATATTCTTTTTATTTTTTGTTTTGATAAGTATTTCATCAAAACAAACCTGTTTCATCCCATTTTCATATATCAAAACAGGCTCAACATTGTTATATAAAGACTGTATTTTTCCTAATTCATCTTTATAATTTTCTTTATTTACTTCTATTATAACAAAATCTTTTCCTTTATTATTTATTCTATAGTTTGAAAAATTTTTTTCAGAATCGGTCTGTATATAAATAAGGCTTTCAGAAATGCTAAACTCTATTTTCCCAAACTCATTAGATAGATAACTAATGTTGTCTTGGGAATATAATAATGCTGAAAAAAACAGAAAATGAAAGGCAATTATTATTCTCATTGTAATTCTATTTGAGTTATTTTAATACTAAAAGAAGGATAAATAGGAATACTCCCCTCGGGAATACAAGAGGCGTTATATTGACCACTAAATTTTACAGGAATATTAATGCCTTCCTCGAAATTCATATCTGTAACAAAATCAAGATTACAAATAGTAAATGAAGCTATAGCTCCTTGCCTAATAAAAGCAATAGGATTTCCATACTCATCAATTGATATTTTAAGGTCTCCTTCATAATTTGTTGCAGTTTGATTAAGATTGCTATCACAATCACAATTCGGTCTATCATCATCAGAACAACTGTTTGCTATAAAAGCAAAACCTAATAATATCGTAATTAAAATTATCTTTTTCATAGTTTATGTTTTTTAGGTTATATATTTTCGCTTTCTTCTTCTTCAAAATGTTGAGGGGTTGAATTAACAGGTGTTCCGCAAGATTCCTGTCCAAATAACACAATGTTAGAGGACAGCAACAAAAAGACTAATAAAAACTTACTTTTCATATTCTACAATAATTTTATTCATTTAAACTATTTTACTCTACCCTTTGATATTTCTCTGCACACCCTTCATCACAATATGAAGGATTTGGGTTTAATATCAACTTATTGTTTTCAAAAGAAATATTGTACGTTGCGTAAAATTGAGTATTTGAACAATCAAAACTAATGGTTAAGCCGTCAGAAGTTTCAAAATATGTCCCATTATTACACGAAAATCTGTTTGAAACCAAAACATTATCTTCTCCAAATGTATATGTGTGTCCATTTTCTACAGTTTGCCAATAGTCTCCTCCGTGAATGTTAAATCCTCCCATTTCGATTAATTTCCAAGTTCCCTTAATAGAGTTGTCTATTTTTTTAGAATTATCATCATCAGAGCAACTGTTTGCTATAAAAGCAAAACTTAATACTATCGTAATTAAAAATAGCTTTTTCATAATGTTTTATTTTTTAAATTACCTTGGGTCTGTCCAAATATTCTCAATGAATTGAGCTTGTCCCCAATCAAGACAATCGTTTTGCCCTCCAAATCCTCCCATAGTACATATAGTTTCACAATTTTCATCTACAACCAATGTGGGATAGTCGGGATAGTTTTTATTTATTACATAAACCGTTTGTTCCTGATAAACATATTTGTCTATTGTTGATTTTGGATTTTGTACTTCTCCTTCTATAATATCCTCTATAATTGTATTTAAACAATTAGGATATGATGATTTATCATTATCATCAGAGCAACTGTTTGCTATAAAAGCAAAACTTAATAATATCGTAATTAAAAATATCTTTTTCATAATTCGTAATTAAATTAAGCGTCTAATTCCCCTGCAATAATATTCATACTTGCCATTGTAATCAAAGCGTCAGAGAACAAAGAGCCTTTGATAATCTCTGTATATGCCTGATAATAGATAAAGCAAGGTCTTCTAAAATGCAGTCTGTATGGCGTACGGCTTCCGTCTGTAATTAAGTAGAAACCTAGTTCTCCGTTTCCTCCTTCTACAGCGTGATATACTTCGCCTACAGGTACTGGAATCTCTCCCATCACTATCTTAAAGTGATAGATAAGGGCTTCCATATTGTTATATACTTCTTCTTTCGGAGGCAGGTAATATTCTGGAACATCAGCGTGGAAACCACCTTCTTTCGGCATTTTAGCTAGTGCTTGTTTGATGATGCTCAAGCTCTCCCAAACTTCTCTGTTTCTTACTGAAAATCTATCATAACAGTCACCTGTTTTCCCTACTGGAATTTCAAATTCGAAATCTTCATAAGATGAATATGGTGTAGCTTTTCTTACGTCATAATCAATTCCTGCTGCTCTTAGGTTTGGTCCCGTAAATCCGTATTCCATAGCGCGCTTAGCAGATATTCCACCCACACCCACGGTTCTATCCATAAAAATACGGTTCCGATTTAGCAAACCTTCAAACTCAGTCCAAGCCACCGGAAACTCTTCTAAGAACTGATTTAATTTTCTCCAGGCTTCAGGACTCCAATCTCTTTCAAACCCTCCAATACGCCCCATATTAGTCGTCAGACGCGCACCACAGATTTCTTCAAAGATTTCATATACTTTTTCTCTGTATTGAAAAACATATAAAAAGCCTGAAAGCGCCCCTGTATCTACACCAATAACTGAGTTACAAATAATATGGTCAATAATACGTGCTAACTCCATCACAATCACGCGCATATATTGAACTCTTTTTGGGATTTCAATACCGAGTGCTTTCTCAACAGTCATCCACCATCCCATATTGTTGATAGGAGCTGAACAGTAGTTGAGTCGGTCAGTTAGTACGTTAATTTGGTAGAAAGGTCTATTTTCTGCAATTTTCTCAAATGCTCTGTGGATGTATCCTACAGTTGATTCTCCCTCGATGATACGCTCTCCGTCCATCAAGAGAACATTTTGAAAAATTCCGTGTGTAGCTGGGTGTGAAGGTCCTAAGTTAAGTACTGAAAACTCTCTTTCATCGCCTTCTTCACGTTGGAATCTTTTTATTTTCTCGTTATAACGAATCTCCGGATTTACCAGCAGATCATCAGATATTTCAACTTTATTCTTCATTGAAAGCAGTCTTGAAATTATAAATTATGTTGGGTTCTCCCGAAGAAGCGATCGTCTTTGTCTGTACGGTTCATATCTTCAAGAGGGTATTCTTTTCTTAAAGGAAACACAACCATCTCATCCATATTCAAAACGCGTTTGAGTTGTGGGTGTCCTTTAAATTTAATTCCGAAGAAATCAAAGGTTTCTCTTTCTTGCCAGTTAGCTCCGGCGAATAATTCTACGACAGAATCAATCTCTGGATTGGTTCCGTTTAAGAAGCATTTGAAGCGCACTCGCACATTGTCGATCCAATTATGCATATGGTAAACAACGGCAAATTTTTCTCCTTCGGGGAAGTCTGGATAATGAACTCCACATACATCGGTCAAGAAATTAAAGCGAAGTTCAGGGTCTTCTTTGAGGAATTTAACGACCTCAAAGTTATGCGCAGCTGCCACATCAAACGAGAGCATTTTGTCATTCTCGTATCTGAAATTCACTATACTGTTTCCGAATTGTTCCTGTAGTTTCTCTACTATTCTTTCATCAGTTAATGCCATTACTCAATCTTATAAGATTCCAATAATTTTTGATATTCTTCAGAACTACGTCTTCTCACATCTTCGTGTTTCACGAGCTCCTGTAATTTTAGTATTCCGTCTAGGATTTGTTCTGGTCTTGGCGCACAACCAGGCACATACACGTCCACTGGGATTACTTTGTCTATCCCCTGAAGTACGGAATACGAGTCAAATACGCCACCTGAAGAAGCACACGCACCCACGGCTATCACCCATCTTGGCTCTGCCATTTGCTCATATACTTGCCTTAAGACAGGCGCAATTTTTTTAGAGATTGTCCCCATAACCATTAGCATATCTGCTTGGCGAGGCGAAAAACTCATACGTTCTGCTCCAAAACGCCCTAAATCATACGTGGCACCCATAGTTGCCATATATTCAATTCCGCAACACGATGTTGCAAAAGGCAGCGGCCATAAAGAGTTGGCACGCGCCAAACCCACTACGTCACTTAATTTTGCAGCAAAAAAGCCCGGGCCTTCATATCCGGCAGGGGCTTCAGCTAGTTTTATTTTTGTTGAATTACTCACTTTCGTTTTGTTTTATAAATTAAAACTAATCTTCCCAATCAAGGGCTTTCCTTTTCATCTCATACATCAGCCCTACTACTACAATAAATAAGAAAATTCCCATTTTCCATAGTCCGTCCATCCCCATTTCTCTGAAATTCACTGCCCAAGGATACATAAAGATTACCTCAATATCAAAAAGCACAAACAAAATAGCGACTAGAAAATATTTTACGCTAAAAGGCGTTCGAGCATTTCCGATAGATTCAATCCCACTCTCGAAGTTTTTGTCTTTGTTTTTTGATTTTCTTTTAGGGCCTAAAAAGCTGGAAATAAATATTGTACCTCCAACAAAACCTGCAGCCAAACCTAGCTGCATCAATATTGGAATAAAATCAATCTGTGTAGATCCCATAATCCTAATTTCTTTTACGTACAAATATACGTAGGCTTGTGAATATGGCAAAAATTAGGCAGTCATTAGCAAAGGTGCCGCTCTAATTTTTATTGATTCTAAATAACGCGAGGTCAGTTAATTCCGCTTTTAGCAAACCTATTTAATCAATTAAGAAAATACTTCCTTAAAAACTTCGAGAGATCTAGGTTTTTTAAAGTTTTCGATATGAAGGGCGTAATAGTCTAAAATGATTTCTAGCAACCTTGCTCTATCGGTATTATTGAACAAGTTTTCAGTTGAATAGACCTTTTGTTTCAGCAGGAGCTTCAGCAGTTCGGTTTCTGTAAACGAAAGGCAAGTTTGTGTTTCAATGTCGGTAAAAATCCCTTCTGTCATTTCGAAAAAACTCTTATCATCTGCGCTTGGATAAAACCCGAAAAACTTAGTCATTTCCAATAGTAATACTAGGTGAAAATTTATATTTATTTTGTTCTGATCTAGCCACAATAGAGATGCTTCTAAAAACAAAAACAAATCTTCGTCTTTGCTTTCATCTTTGATCGAGGCACTTAACACTTCTGACAAAAAAAGCAGCATAGTACTTTTGAAAATATCCATCGGAATAGACTGGTAAACCACAGGTTTTATATTTTTAAAATATTCTAATGTGCTCTTATTTCTATGGTCTGCCTCGATTTCTAAAATATTAAGCACTTGAAAATAAGCTGCTTTTTTGCTTACTTTTTTTGAAGATGAAAAAGCATCCCGAACAAAATAAGTCTTGAGTCCGTCTGACAAGGTAAAACACTTGACAATCAAGGCTTTGTCTTGGTATTTTATGCTTTTGATGACTATGGCTCTGGTTTTCAAAACGGAAAGGAATTCTAGGTATTCTGGAAGTTACTTATCGGATAATCATTATTTTTTTGATGGTCGTATCTGATCCGTCTTTGGTAGAAATAAAAACCATATACACGCCAGAGGCAACTCTATATTTCCCAAAGGCCGTAGTATCCCATTCGATGGTACCTCCTTGACTTTTGAACTCATAGACAAGATTGCCTTCGATATCAGTAATCTTAACGTTGGCCTCGTCTGTTAGCCCGGCTATTTTAACCGTCCCAAAATAATCTGGTCTGACAGGATTTGGATAAGCATAAACATCTTTCAAGCTACCTGATGGCGCTGTTGCTGAACCTTTGAAGGAGACCATTCCCTTATCGGTGGCAAAGAAGACTTCTCCTGTTATTTCATTGATTTCGATGTCTAGGATATTATTACTTGGCAATGGCGAGTTCTCTTTTGTGAAATGATGAATAGTTTCTTGGCCATTAGAGGATACTAAAAAAGCACCAGCTCCGAGTGTCCCTAGCCACTTCTGGTCTGCACCATTTATCTTGATTTTTTTGACCGTCTGGCGGTATAGCAATTCTTGTGGGAGCCCGTCATCAATAATGATTACAGGATTGACTCTCGGCTGAATTTCAGTCAGAAATCTATCTACACTCGGCAGAATTCTGAGCCCCCAAGTGGTTCCTATCCAAAGTCTTTTGCTCTTGTCAACTGCCAAAGTGAAAACGTGATTATACGGCAATCCGCCATCATATGAAGTGTTGATTGCGATAGTTCTATTCTGGTATTGCTCGTTAAAGCCTATAAGTCCTTGGCTAAGTGTTGCCACCCATTTCGTACCATTTTGATCAACGACCAAATCTCCGAATTGACCTTTAATACCAATATCATAGGATGACCAATCTCCTGAAACAGTCATTTTTTTGAGTGCTTTATTAACCAAGTCATTGGTTGCCCAAAGATTTCCGTTTTTGTCATAACTAAGTCCTGTAATACGCACAGAAACATATGAGGGATTTTCTGGCAACACCAAGCTTTGCAAGCCATTTTGCCCCGTGTTGGTTTGGTTATACAGCATAGTCGGGACATTGTCTACAACTTTAAGTATTCCACTATTCGTAGAGCCGATATAAATCTCATTTTCGTTATTAGGCTTGACGGCAACAGTAGCTAAATTGGTAGCGCCCAACACTTCATCATAAGGGATATTTATCCAGCCTTCAGGAGTATATTTTGAAATTCCGTAACGTCCTAAATCTGGGAAGAACGGATTGTATTCAAAGGAGTTATCTCCAAAAACACACCACAGATTATCCGATGACGCAGTAAGTGAATATATTTTATTGCGTTGAGGTCCTGCGGGTATAAAGTTTTGATACGTACTTGTGTTATTGCTATTCAGAGCCAAAACTCCCTTTGTTTGCGTTGCTATATACACCGTATTATTCAGATAGGTAGCAGTCGTAAAACTTGTCGGCTCTACAAACATCGGATTAAAATGCGCAATCATCGATAAATTCTGATCCAACACATAAACTGATGACGGCGTCGTGACAATGATATATCCGTTTACTGCTTTTAGGTCAATAATATTCTGATCTGTAGTCAAAACTACCGTTGTACCTCCTGAGGGATTGTGTCTATGCACGGCGTTGGCGGTCGTAGTAACGAGATTATTATTCGTACTTGCAATGCCTGACCAATTAGACATAGAATACGTGTCCCAAGCAGTGAAGTTGATGATATTCGGGTTAGACAAACTCGCTGTTCTGATAGTGAATGGATCTTTGGTAAGGGCATAAATTTCGCCATTAAAGATTGTTGTCTGTACGACTTTTGTCTCCGTTCCTGTTTCGCTCATAAAAAAAGTATCTCCAAACTCCAAGGTTTGTAAATTAAAAACTGAGATGCCATAATCGGTAGCAATAAACACTTTGTTCTCATATTCTGTAAAGTGATTTATTTTTTTTAGGGTATGGGCAACCGGAATATTAGTGATAATATCTACATTGTTTGCAATCTGGTTAGTATTGTTATTGACGATTATTAGCAATCCGTTGATATTCCCGACAAGAGTTAAGTTATAGGCTTTGCTGTGGTAAATCGAGGTGATTTGCTCGCTTTTTAGTCCATCTATAGAATTCTTAGTTTCGATTTCATTGGTAGATAAATTGATAGAGAAAAGCGCATTTTCTGTCGCTGCAAATACCTTGCTTTCTGACTCTGTTAGCCCGACGACATTGTTATAGGAAAAATATCCTCCCCAAGATTGATTGCTTTGTGCAAAAGACTGTATCGCACAGAAACAGACTAAAACGATATAAAAATAAGATCTCATAGGATAAGTAAACGAAAAAAATTGCTCAAAATTACAAAACCACAGGGTTTTATACCCTATTTCTTTTAATACTATCTAGAATCATGTAGCTATCCTTGGCTTAAAAAAGTGAGGAAGTTAAAAGGTCAATATTTTAACCTATCACGAGTTTAGTTGGTTATGGATTAAAATTTATTGCTTTACAAATGGTGCTATTATCTTATCAGTGCGAAATGCCCTTTCTTGATAACTTCATCGTTTAATGTTATTTTATACCAATAATCACTACTCGGAAGCTGTTCGCCATTATGACTTCCGTCCCAATTAGGATTACTGTCATTTAGTATCGTGATAAGCTTTCCGTATCTGTCAAATATGTATGATGTTACCTCAAGTGTATCAGTACCGGTTATATAAAATGTATCATTTACTCCATCTCCGTTAGGCGTAAAAAATAACGGAGGAGATAAAACTAGATATTCCTGCGTATCTAATCCGCATTTTAAAGGATCTCTAACATAAACTACTAGAAGCCCAACCCCAATATTTTCAAACACATTAGAGGTTTGCCAAAATATACCATCCAAAGAATATTCATACTCATCGTCATAAACCATCGTCACAGTCAGTGTAGTCCCTGAATGACTGATGTTGGATATTTCAGGGTTATAGTAGCCATCTACTATAAAAGTCCGTGTTCTTGCCTCTACACATTGGTTAGAAGGATCTCTAATAGTAACTGTATATAGGCCTGGCTCTGTTACCACTGCTGTTTGTTCATTGCTCAAAGAGGAAGGAATCCACTCATAAATTGCATTGGGGTACTCCGCATCTAGAATGACACTCTCGCCGCCACATATAAAATAAGGAGGAGGATTTGTACTGACTGTTATTCCTGGCAGCCACGTTAGAGTTATAGGTGTACGTACCGACCCCACACAGTCAATTTCTGTCGAAGAATATTGAGCATAATACGTCCCTGGACCTTCGGGTGTGTAATTAAAAGAATTGCTATGCAATAGCGTACCTCCAACAGGGCTATCATACCAATCTACTGTCCTGCCGTTAGAGTGAAACACTGCTAAAGTAGGAATGGTCCCTTCGCCGCAATATTCGAGATCACCACTAAAACTAACGGGTGAATCTGTAGATGAGAATACCTGTATAGAATATATATTAGAATACCACACACAGGCGTCGGTGTTGGCGAGGTTATTTACTGTTGAAGCTAATTTAGCTCTATAACGAGTACTCGTATTTACGCTTATGTTTGCCGAATGCACAAAATTATCTCCGGTAATCAAGACCGGATCGCCGAAATCTTCCCAAGCATTGTTGTTTTCACTTTTTTGTACTATAAAATAATCTTGAGAATGAGTAGCTAGTATTTCTAAGACCAGGTTTATCGGTGCTTGATCGTCACAAAATACAGGTTCAGCATCTCCATATTCTACTGAAGACACCGTGGAGTTACCGCCACAGATTTTAACTGATATTTCATCTATAGCTAAATCGTTGCCGCAACCGGGTTGTTGATTGTTGTTGGCTATTTTTATTACTGCTGAGGTTTGGTTCGGCAAGGTAGTAAACAGCACGCCATATTTCTGAAAATCTATGCTACTAGTATTGCTAATACTACCCGTTTCAGCATATCTCAATAGCTGTGTTTCATCGGCATTCCAAACTTCAATTTTTAGATTGATAGGCACTCCTTCAGTATTATTTTCGGCGCAAATCTCAGAATTTGTATTATATAATGGAGCAGCCCAAAACGAAAAGGCGTACGAGGTGGCTTCACATAAATTGGCTATTGTTTTTTTATAGAATGTTCCGTTTGCCTCAGTAGCATTTATTAAGAGCATCTTTCCAGGCACTGAAGTGAGCGTACTTGACCAGTCATTAGGGAGCAAATGCCATAACCAATCGTTTGGATTAGGTAGGTTTTCTGGGTTAGGGATGGTGTTGCTTCTGACAGTGTATTGATTATCCTCCGGAAAATTAGTCGTATAGAAATAAGAAATAGTGCCATTTGGCAAAGGATTTCCCACACCTACTCCATCTCCAAAATTATCATAAAACACAACACTACCTTGAGTTCCTTGACAAAATTCGACTTGTGCATTTACGGATAGACCAATAAAAAAAAGAAATATGTAAATATATTTATTCATAACTTAAACCTCTCGGTTATGATTGTATTGCAGTTTTAGAAAACGAATTAGCATAAAAGTTCGCTTAGTTCGTGAAACCCAATTTACAAAAAAAACGAGAATAAGTCTAGCTGAGTAGAGCTTATCCTCGATGGTATTTATCTAGAATAATACGCTAGTTTAGTCTTTCAGTATGTTTCTTGAGATGACTAATTTTTGTATTTCTGTTGTTCCTTCTCCGATCGTACAAAGCTTTGAATCACGATAGAACTTCTCAACCGGATAATCTTTTGTATAACCATAACCTCCGTGAATCTGAATTGCCTCTGTTGAGACTTTAACACACATTTCAGAGGCATACATCTTAGCCATTGCGCCAAGAGTGGTCATCGGAAGGTCATTGTTTTTTAGGTAAGCTGCTTTGTGAAGCAACAATTCTGAGGCTTCAATTTCTGTAGCCATGTCAGCTAACTTGAATCCGATAGCTTGGAAAGAACTAATTGGTTTCCCGAATTGATGTCTTTCTTTTGAGTATTTAAGGGCGGCCTCATAGGCTCCTTTACCGATTCCTAACGCTAGTGCGCCGATAGATATTCTACCTCCGTCTAATATTTTCATAGATTGGATAAAACCTTCGCCTACTTCACCTAGTCTGTTGGCATCAGGCACTCTACAGTTGTCAAAAATAAGTTCAGCAGTCTCTGAAGCTCTCATTCCGAGTTTATTTTCTTTTTTCCCGCTCGAGAAACCTGGTGTTCCTTTTTCGATTACAAAAGCAGTCATACCTCTTGAATCTCCTTTTTTGCCTGTTCTTACGATTACTACGGCTACATTTCCTGAGATTGCATGCGTAATAAAGTTTTTAGCTCCGTTGATAATCCAATGGTCTCCGTCTTTTACGGCTGTGGTTGACATACCTCCGGCGTCAGATCCGGTGTTGTGCTCCGTAAGTCCCCAGGCACCAATCCACTCGGCCGAGGCTAGTTTTGGAATCCATTTCTTTTTTTGCTCTTCATTTCCAAAAGTTAGGATATGATTTGTACAAAGTGAGTTGTGTGCAGCAACCGATAATCCGATTGAAGAATCAACTTTAGAAATTTCTTCAACTATGGTGATGTATTCGTGATAACCTAAGCCTGAGCCTCCTAGTTCTTCAGGAACTAAAACGCCCATAAAGCCCATCTCTCCTAGCTTTTTAAACAGTTCTACCGGGAAGGTTTGCGCCTCATCCCATTCCATTATAAAAGGTCTAATATTGGTTTCTGCAAAGTCTCTGATAGACTGAGCAATCATCTTTTGAGTTTCGGATGTCTGAAAATTCATAGTGTATTTTTACTTGTTTTTTTAGAATTCCAAATATAGGGCAATTATTTTAATTTTTTCAATCGGAAAATCAGTAACATTCAATAAATCATCAGAATTCTTAAAATCGCCATTCATACTCCGATAAACCACTATGTTTTTAGCGATAGGATATTTGAAATACGGAAAAGTGCCCAATTCCTTGATTGATAATTCGTTGATTTTAATTTTCTTCGCCTCGGAAGTATTCTCTACTTTGAAGTGTTTGTTGACTTCATAGATCACATCGTCAGACAATCCGTACACCTCTTTGAGTTGTTCCATTGATACGAAGGCACCAAAATTTATTTTATATTTCAAAATTCGCTCTGACAGAGCAGGACCAATTCCCTTGACTTTTATCAAATCCTCTTGTGAGGCTGTATTGATATCCTGAGGGATGATTACCGCGGGGGGTTTTGCAGATTTCTGGTTATAAAAATCAGAGTTGATGCTAGATTTTGGATGGGTCACCCAATCTGGGAATTTAAAATAAGGCGAAATTATAGCCAACAAACTATCTGAAATCTGAGTGACCTTTTGGAATTCTTTGGCTGAATTGACGTATTTATTGGTCTTTCTAAATTCGTGTAACCTATCGATCTCCTCTACTGACATACCAAGTTGATAGCCTTTAAAATCAGTAATAAAATTTGGGTTAAAGGGATAAGTAGAATAGGCAGGTTTCTCAATTTGTTTGAGGCTGTCTACCCAACTTTGATTAGACAGCCACAATAGTTCTTGTTCTGACTTTTCATAAAAATGCTCTTTGTATGAAACCCAGAAATAGACGCCTTGAAGCATCAAGATAGTTGTGAAAAAGATAAGTATGCCCCTTTGTTGGCTTTTGTTAAATTCAAACATTTTACACAAATAATAGGGTAAAAATAATGAAAATTACAATCCAAAAACGCAGGGACTAAAAATATATTTAAAATCCCTTAAATACAGTCCTTCAATTGATTAGAATCCGGCATACTTCAGTCCTAGGCTCACCCATTTTGCAGGAAGTGGAATGGCGCCTGCCTCATAATAAGTAGTGTCAAAGATGTTTTGTGCATCTACAAAAATGGTGAAATCATGAAGTTTCTGACTGACTCTAAAGTCATTTATCCAATAGGATTTGCTATTGGCTCTTTGGTTAAATCGAGTGGCAAATAGAACTGAGAAGTCTTTATATTGATAATCTAAAGTAGTTGTCAACTGGTGTTTGAGAGAGGCAATGACGTATTTTGAACTGAGCGATGAATTGATATTTTCGAAGGCAGCATCTAAGTAGGTATAGCCCAACATTATGTTCCAAGAAGATATTTTTGATGTTTCTAATTTATAGCTCGTATGAAAATTGACGCCATGGGTTTTCAGGTCTCCAAAGTTATTGCTTTGCCACGGCTGACTACTATCGTCACGAATCCAATCGATAAAATCATCGATACTTCTATAAAAATAATTGACCTGAGCGCTGAGCTTTTCTTTTATGAACTTAAAACCTAGCTCAGATTGAAAAGCATTTTCTGGCTTGACATTCGGATTGCCGATATTGCCTGTTTGTGCCAAATATAAGTCAGTGAAAGAGGGAATTCGTTGACTTGTACCTAAATTACCGACCACTGAAAATTCTTTAGACAACTGATATCTCAAGTCAATACCAGGGTATATTTGCCAATCGTAATCTGAATTATAATTCAAATAAGTTCCGATATTGATATTGAATTTATCTGTAAGATTGGTTTTGTATTCCGCATAAAACCCTGCATTATTTCTGCTGTGCGCACCGATATTTGTTGAATTGATATCTTCATTTCTGAGCTCGGCACCAAAGCCTAATTCATCGTTAGTCAACTGATAGGTAGTATTGATCTCTCCACTGAGCGCATTGGTGTAATGTTGACTTCTTCCTGCCGCTATATTTCCGTGGTTGAGGTATCGATAGTCATCATAATTATATCTGTAACTCAACCTTGGGTTAAGTGTCCATTTCTCTGACAACTGATGTTTTGATTGGACAGAAGCCAGCGTAGTTTGTACGGCCTCGAACGAATCTTTATCTCCGGG
>CAZRCB010000040.1:0-15174 GCA_964598455.1 uncultured Flavobacterium sp. | reverse complement strand
GCTAAAACCCAAGCTTGGCGGCAGCGTGTGTCTGTCCAAGCGCTCGACCAAAACGACTGACAAACCAACGGACGAAGAAGAACACCGAACCGATAACAGCGGTTTTGCAAAAAAGCGGGTGAAGTGCTAAATTAAACATTCTACCTCGCATCAACTTTTGTGCTATGTTGACAGTTTTTTCCAATCCACGTACAGAATTGCAAATCTTGACGGAACATATGCTCGATAAAACGGTGCTTCTAAGGCTAATCAGATACTGTACTGTTTTCGAGCAAGAAGAGAAAAAAGATGAAAAAACGGGTTTAATATTTCAGGTTAAAATCAAGAAATTAGCAGCCTATCATCAGTATTACGCCGTATAAAAAGCTGTAGAACAAACCATTCGGGCAACTCGTAGCGAGGATGGCGACAGCAAAGTGGGCGTAGTATGGCATACACAAGGAAGCGGAAAGTCATTGTCTATGGTTTTTTATAGCGGACAAATCATTGTGCAACCCGAAATGGAAAATCCTACGCTGGTAATCCTAACCGATAGAAATGATTTAGACGATCAGCTGTTCGGAACTTTCGGGAATTGTAAAGATTTACTACGTCAAACCCCAGTGCAAGCTACAAGCCGGGATCATATCAAAGAACTGCTCAAAGTGTCGGGTGGTGGAGTAATTTTTACGACCATCCAAAAGTTCGCACCCGCAGAAGGCAATGTTTTTGACACACTTACTGAGCGCACCAATATTGTAGTAGTAGCAGACGAAGCACACCGAAGCCAATACGGTTTTAAAGCTCGTGAAGTAGAAACAGATGAGGGCTCAGAAATCCGCTATGGGAATGCAAAGTATTTGAGGGATGCTTTGCCGAATGCGTCTTACCTAGGATTCACAGGAACACCCATCGAAAAAGAAGACAAAAGCACCCCAGCGGTATTTGGAAACTATATCGATATATATGACATAAAACGAGCCGTTGATGACGGAGCAACCGTACCAATTAGCTATGAATCTCGATTGGTGAAAATCAAACTGGACGAAAACACAGCTGCAACCATAGACGAGGAAATCAACGAAATTGCAGATGCTACCGAAGGGCAATTAGAAAGCGCCAAGAAGAGAACAGCCAATATCGATGCGATTATTGGACATCCAGAGCGATTGAGAGATATTGCAGCAGATATCGTTTCGCATTTTGAAGCAAGACAAGAAGTTTTCGAAAGAAAAGCAATGATCGTAGGAATGACTCACAAAATATGCGCCTTGCTCTATAATGAGATTATTAAACTACGCCCACATTGGCATAATGATGACTTAGATAAAGGCGTTATCAAAGTAATTATGACTAGCTCCTCGGACGATGAAGCTATCCTACGAGCACACCATACCACTAAAAGCCAACGCAAAGACCTCGCCCTTAGAATGAAAGACACCACCGACGAATTAAAATTGGTGATCGTACGTGATATGTGGCTTACAGGATTTTCCGCACCTAGCCTTCACACGCTTTATGTAGATAAGAAGATGCTAGGCGCAAACTTGATGCAGGCCATTGCTCGGGTAAATAGAGTTTATAAAGACAAACCTGGCGGACTCATCGTAGATTATATCGGAATAGGTCAAGACCTGAGGAATGCTATGGCCGTTTATATACAAAACGGTGGTGAAGGCGCTCCTGTGGTAGATATTCGAGAAGCAATTGCGGGTATGCAAGAGAAGTTCGAAATCGTAGATCAGATGTTCCATAGTTTCGACTATAAAGAATACTTCAAGGCAGAAACAAGCAGAAGATTACAACTTATTTTGGCAGGTCAAGATTTTATCTTATCCAATGAGAAGCTAAAAGATAGGTTTCTGAAAGAAGTTACTCTGCTTTCAAAGCTTTACGCGATGTCTATACCAAGTCCAGAAGCGAACGACCTTAAGGATATGATTGCGTTCTTTCAGGCAATAAAGACTAGGATAAATAAATATACAGGCACTAGCGGGAAATCAGATTTTGAAGTAGAAACCGCTATCAAACAAATCATTGACGATAAGCTAGCAAGTGGTGGAATTGTGGATGTGTTTGAAGCGGCTGGCATAAAGAGCCCTACGGTGAGTATTCTCTCTGATGAGTTTTTGCTCGAGGTATAGAATATGCAGCAAAAAAATGTGGCTTTTGAATTATTGAAGAAGCTATTGAGTGACGAGGTTCGAATTCGCAAGGCTAGAAATATTGCCCAAGGCAAGCGTTTTTCGGAGTTGTTGGAATCGGTAGTGAAGCCTTATCACAATTATCAGATAGATTCGGCTCAGGTGCTCCACGAGCTTTCAGAAATCGCCAAAGAGATGCGTTTGGAAGATCATAAAAGCCAAGAGCTAGGATTAAGTCCTGAAGAATATGCTTTTTATACTGTACTTTCTCGGAATGATTCCACAAAGATGTTGGATGATGAAAAAATGAAAGAGTTAATTCACGCCATAGTCGAGGTCATCAGAAAAAACGCTACAGTCGATTGGAGCAAACGCGATGACGTACGTGCAAAGTTGAGGATAACAGTCAGAAAAATTCTAATGCGTTACGGCTACCCGTCTGATTTAGCAAGATTAGAAGCTGACCGCGTATTGCAACAAGGCGAAGCACTAGCGGAGATGTTCTCATCGGAAAATTAACAGACGTATCTTAGTGATTAGTGAGTCATGGCTACTAGCTAATCACCTAAAAAACGAATTCTCAACAAGACTTCTGACATTAAGGCTCGATTATGTATCTTTGCGAATTGCTTGTTCAATATTTTGTGAGCGAAGTATATTTTTGATTCTAACGATAGCCTAGATGGATACTAATTTTAAGATGGTTGCCAAAACCTTTTTTGGCTTTGAGGAGATATTATATAAAGAACTGCGCGACCTTGGTGCTCAAAAAGTAGAGACAGGCGTGCGAATGGTGAGTTTTTACGGCGATAAAGGTTTTATGTACAAAGCCAATATCGGTCTGAGAACCGCCCTTAAGATCCTAAAACCCATCAAAGAGTTCCGCGTATTTGACCAACAGAGTCTATACAAAGGCATGCAAAGTATCGATTGGTCGGACTATCTGAACAACAACAAGACCTTTGTGATTGATACTACCGTAAATTCAGATGCGTTCAACCACTCTGAGTTTGTGGCGCTCAAAGCAAAAGACGCCATCGTCGATCAGTTCAGAACAAAGACAGGCAAAAGACCCAGCATCGATAAGGATTTCCCGGATTTGAGAATCAACCTGCATATCCAACAAGACATCTGTACGGTTTCTCTAGACACCTCTGGAAGTTCGCTGCACCACAGAGGCTACAGAACCGCCACGAATATCGCCCCGATAAACGAAGTATTGGCTGCTGGAATGTTACTCTTAGCGGGTTGGCAAGGCCAATGTGATTTCCTAGATCCGATGTGCGGTAGCGGAACTATATTAGTAGAAGCTGCGATGATTGCGTGCAACATCCCGGCGAACATCAACCGAAAAGAATTTGCCTTTGAGAAATGGAACGATTGGGACAATGATCTTTTCGATAAAGTCACCGAATCACTACTCAAGAAAACACACAACTCTGATTTCACGATCGATGGTTATGACAAGGCGCCTTCTGCGGTGTCTAAAGCCAAAGACAATATCAAAAACGCAAATCTAGACGAGTATATCAAAGTCACTCAAAAGGACTTCTTTGACAGCCAAAAAGAAAATAAAGGCAAGCTATTTATGCTTTTTAATCCTCCTTACGGCGAACGACTTGATGTTGATTTAGAGCGTTTTTACAGAGAAATGGGCGATACGTTCAAACAAAACTATCCTAATACCGAGGCTTGGTTTATCACTGCAAACCTAGAAGCACTAAAGTTTGTAGGCTTGCGTCCGTCCAGAAAAATAAAACTCTTCAACGCTAAACTAGAAACTAGATTGGTGAAATACGAAATCTACGAAGGAAGCAAAAAACAGAAGAAAAACCTCGATTAAATAAGGCTACCGAACGCTCTAAATAATTATTTTAGGGATATCTTCCTGTTATTTGATTTTTTTGCTATTTTTGTAAAAATTGACTTCTTATGAAATATTACAAATACTTTTACTGGGCATACCTGATTCTAGGCCTTTTATTTGCTTATGATGGTTATCAAAAATTTATGGGTGAAAAAGAAGGGAACGGCTATATTAGTCTAGCACTAGCAGCCCTTGCTGTATTTATGTTTTTCTTCAGAAGAAAATTCGTACAGAAGATGGAAGATAGAATGAACAGATAATATTTCTGTTTTTGCTTTACTTTCTTTAGTGCAAAAAGTTTCTACTACCAATCCCCCACCACAATTTATTATTTACGAATATTCCCTGTCTTTTTGTTAAAACCATAAGGACAGTGTCTGCACCCGTTTTTACAACAGTAGCCTCTCTTGAGGTGGTGTTTCTCCGTAAAGCATTTATAGCCCTCAGGGGTATAATAAAAATCTTCCCCCTCTATAAGTTTTCGCTGATTGAAGTTGTCGTACATAGGGCAAAAATAACAAATTTGTTCGGCATTTGATACAACAAAAAAGACCTTATAACTTTTCTGAAGCTATAAGGTCTTTTTTAACATTTATAAAGTCTTGTTATAACACAGTTTCAAGTGCATTATTCATGGCTCTTACCGCCTCAGCACTTTTTACAAAAGCAGCTTTTTCGTTGGCATCTAGGTTGATATCAACAATTTCCTCTACTCCATTTTTACCAATAATACACGGCACGCCCATACAAATGTCTGTAAGTCCGTATTCGCCTTCAAGCATCACTGAACAAGGAATCATGCGCTTTTGATCATTTAAGATACTGTCAACCAAATACGAAACCGAAGCTCCTGGTGCATACCACGCAGAAGTCCCTAATAATTTGGTTAAGGTTGCTCCTCCAACCATAGTGTCCGCAGCTACTTTAGCTAACTCCTCTTCTGATAAAAATTCAGAAACCGGCACTCCGTTATAGCTAGCTAGTCTAGTTAGTGGAATCATAGTGGTGTCTCCGTGACCTCCGATGACCATTCCTTGAACGTCATTGGCTGGTTTGTTTAGCGCCATAGACAAATAGGTTTTGAAACGAGAGCTGTCAAGTGCTCCTCCCATACCTATGATTCTATTTTTAGGCAAACCTGTAGCTCTAAGCGCAAGGTATGTCATGGTATCCATCGGATTAGATACGACTACGATAATCGTGTTTGGAGAGTACTTCAGGATGTTTTCTGCTACTCCTTTGACAATTCCTGCATTGATACCGATGAGTTCTTCGCGTGTCATTCCTGGCTTACGAGGAATACCCGAAGTAATGACTACTACATCACTACCCGCTGTTTTTGAATAATCATTGGTCGATCCGCTTACTTTTGTATTAAAACCTAGCGTAGTCTGAGTTTGCATAATATCAAGGGCTTTACCTTCAGCAAAACCTTCTTTGATATCTAATAAAACGATCTCGCTAGCTATTCTACGAAAAGCAATAGCATCTGCACAGGTTGCTCCTACGTTACCTGCTCCTACAATAGTTACTTTCATTATGTTGTGATATGTATTAAACAAATATTTTAAAGCTACAAAATTACAAAAACATTTCAACTTAAAACTGAAAATCACCATTTTAATATGACTTCCATATAGATAATAAGAAAAGATTAACAGCACGACAAAAAAAAACCTCCTAATTAGCTAGGAGGGTTTTGTCATAATGTACTTGTACTTATTTTTTTTATTATGCGTCAATCTTTGCGTAAACTGCATTTTTCTCAATGAATTCTCTACGAGGTGGTACTTCATCCCCCATAAGCATCGAGAAAATTCTGTCCGCTTCGGCTAGGCTATCGATTCGCACTTGTCTTAGGGTTCTGTGTTCAGGGTTCATGGTCGTATCCCATAACTGCTCTGCGTTCATCTCTCCAAGACCTTTATAGCGCTGAACTGATGTACCTGCACCTAATTGTTGGATAATTCTATCTCGTTGGTCATCGGTCCAAGCATATTCTTTTTTGGTTCCTTTCTTTACTAAGTATAGGGGCGGAGTGGCAATATACACACAGCCTTTTTCGATGAGTTCTTTCATATACCTAAAGAAGAAAGTTAGGATTAGCGTAGCAATGTGACTACCATCGACATCGGCATCACACATAATCACTACTTTGTGGTAGCGCAGCTTCTCGAGGTTGAGTGCTTTGCTGTCTTCTTCTGTTCCGACAGTTACACCTAGTGCCGTGTAGATGTTTCTGATCTCTTCGTTCTCAAAGACCCTGTGTTGCATAGATTTCTCTACGTTCAGGATTTTACCTCTTAGCGGTAAAATCGCTTGGAAGTTTCTGTCTCTTCCTTGTTTTGCTGTTCCACCTGCCGAATCTCCCTCGACCAAGAATACTTCACATTTTGTCGGGTCAGTTTCAGAACAGTCCGAAAGTTTTCCGGGTAATCCACCACCGCCCATAACGGTTTTGCGTTGCACCATCTCACGGGCTTTTTTGGCAGCATGACGGGCTTGTGCAGCAAGAATTACTTTCTGAACGATGATTTTTGCGTCATTTGGGTTTTCTTCTAGATAAATCTCTAGCATTTCAGAAACAGCTTGCGATACCGGTGCTACCACTTCCCTGTTCCCTAATTTGGTTTTAGTCTGACCCTCAAATTGAGGTTCTTGTACTTTTACCGAGATAATCGCAGTAAGCCCCTCGCGGAAGTCATCTCCTGCAATCTCGAATTTTAGTTTATCTAAAAGCCCTGATTGATCGGCGTATTTCTTAAGTGTATTGGTAAGTCCACGTCTAAAGCCCGAAAGGTGTGTTCCCCCTTCGTGGGTATTGATATTATTTACGTAGGCAAAGATATTCTCCGAGTAGCTCGAGTTATAAATAAGCGCCACCTCTACCGGTACGTCTCCTTTGTCGGTCTCCATACTAATCACGTGGCTAATAATCGGCTCTCTGTTGCCATCTAAGTATCGGATGTATTCTTTAAGTCCTTCGTCAGAGTGAAAAACTTCGCCAACAAACTCTCCGTTTTTATCGGTTTCTCTTTTGTCAGTAAGCGTAATAGTAAGTCCTTTGTTCAAAAACGACAACTCTCTCATACGATTGGCAAGCGTCTCATAAGAGAACTCAACCGATTGCGTAAAGATGCTCTTGTCTGGCATAAAGGTCACAAGAGTTCCTCTTTTGTCAGTCGACCCGATTTGTTTAACAGGATAAATCGCCTTTCCTTCTGAATATTCTTGTTGATATATTTTTCCTTCTCTAAAAACCGTAGCAACTAACTTGCTTGAGAGTGCGTTCACACACGAAACCCCTACTCCGTGTAATCCTCCTGAAACTTTATATGAATCTTTGTCGAATTTACCACCGGCTCCAATCTTGGTCATAACTACTTCTAATGCAGATACACCTTCTTTTTTGTGTAAATCTACCGGAATTCCACGTCCGTTATCTTCGACAGAAATAGAGTTATCCTCATTAATTATAACATTTATCACATCACAATGCCCTGCGAGTGCCTCATCAATTGAGTTATCTACAACCTCATAAACCAAGTGGTGCAATCCTCGTGTACCTACATCTCCAATATACATCGAAGGACGCATTCTTACGTGCTCCATCCCCTCTAAGGCTTGGATACTGTCGGCAGAATAATTTGTGTTTTTAAGTTCTTCGCTCATAATTATTTTTAAATTGCTTATAACAAGCAAATATACGAAAAAATTCTCCTTTTATGAAACTATTCTAAACATAAACACAGCTAAATATTGATAAATTTTAGCTGTGTTTGATTTTTATCTCACCTAGTGTTTGGGGTCATTTATAAATCTCATCTATTCAGAGAGCCATGCTATTCAGAGCAGGCACTTTCTCTTTGTCACCTATGCCAGTCAGTGGTTTGTGTTCATAGACATAACCTAAGCAAGATCCTCAACTGACTCAATATAGAACTAAGACACTGCCTTCGCAATATTTCTGAAACTTAACATCTTAGAGCGGACTTTAGCGCCCTAGCGGATTGCCCAAATAATATCTGAGCAAACCACGCCCTCACCGAAGTCCAACTTTACTAAATTATCATAACTAAAGCCAAAGACATATTCATCAATTTTTTCTTTCAGAAAAGTCATTTCGGTTTTTAGCCTCCAGTGTTGAGAAGGGTTTTGACTGTTGTATAAGACGACAAAAAGTCGGTTTTTGAGGTGTTTTCTGCCCTGTTGACTCTGGTTTTCGTAGAGCCAATGTATGAGTTCTGATTTATGTGAAAGAGCATGCGCCAAGGGCTTGGCATAAGCTTTAGGATAGACAGAGGTTTTGTGATCAAAGCAGATCGCACCAATTTTGAAATCCACCAATTTATCTTTGTAATTCAGGTTGGGCTCTATGCCTTGATGCCGGCAGAAAATTTGTTCTACGCCCACAGCTGACCAGAAGTTGAGCCATCTATTGAAAGCGTAGTTTTTGAGGTTTTGCTCGAGATATTGGGTCTTCTCTTCTAGCTCAGAGAAGCCAGGGGTTGTATATATAAAATTGGTCTTAGCATCCCACAAGTCAGACTGCCTCATCCCCCATTGGTACGGATAAGCCAGCCTCTTTTTGAGGTTCAGTTCTAATTGCTGTAAATCAATTTTATTTGTCAAAACAATTAATAATCCAATGTGCAATACGCAGCGCCTCGGTTCCGTCTTCTAGCGTTACTATCGGCGTGGTGTTGTTGTAGATAGCATCGGCAAAGGTCTCTAATTCTTCGAGAATAGCGTTATTCGAACCTACTTCAGGATTGTCAAAATAAATTTGCTTGCGCAGGCCTTCAGCATTTTGGAGGATCATATCAAAATCTCCTGGCACCTCCGGCGCATCTTTCATCTTCACCACCTCGCATACTTTGTCTAGATAATCCACTGAGATATAGGCATCTTTCTGGAAGAATCTAGCTTTTCTCATATTCTTCATCGAAATACGGCTAGAGGTAATATTCGCCACACAGCCATTTTCAAATTCGATTCTGGCGTTGGCAATATCTGGCGAATCACTGATCACCGATACGCCACTAGCATGAACATCTTTTACCTTAGAGCCTACTACGCTCAAAATCGCATCGATATCGTGAATCATCAAATCTAAAACTACAGGCACGTCCGTACCTCTAGGGTTAAACTCAGCCAAACGATGGGTCTCGATAAACATTGGGTTGTTGATTTGGTCTTTGACTGCCTTAAATGCGGGATTAAAGCGCTCTACGTGCCCTACCTGCCCCTTCACGTTGTGTTCTTTGGCGAGTCTGATGATTTCTTCTGCTTCTGCAACCGTATTTGAGATGGGTTTTTCTAAGAAGATATGCTTTCCTTTTTTGATTGCCTTTATGGCACAGTCAAAGTGTGAGAGCGTCGGGGTGACGATATCTACTACATCCACATGCTCGATAAGTTCATCTATAGTATCAAACTTTCGGTATCCGAGTTCTTTGGATAGCTTTTCAGCATTTTGATGATTGGCATCATAAAACCCCACCAACTGGTATTTTTCAGATTGGTTTAGCAATCTTAGATGTATCTTTCCGAGATGTCCTGCTCCGAGAACTCCGATTTTAAGCATATAACAATATTTTTTCCAAAAGTAGTAAAAAGCTTAAAAAACAACAAGCATAAGTTGACTAAACAAAGCGGCCTAACAAGGCAGCATCAATACTTTCGTGGGAAGCAGAGAAAACCGCTCTTCCGTTTTTAATTACGATGATTTGTGGTGATTGGTGTTCTATCCCAAATTTTCGAGAAACTTCGTTCGAGATTTCCCTGAAAGCTATCAGGTCTAAATAAAATGCAGTCATCTGCTCTACAGTGAAATGATAGTCTCTCTCAAACCTGTCTAATGCAAATCTGCTAATACTGCAACGCGTGCTGTGCTTAAAAATCACTACTGTTCTCTCATAAGAACGCGTGATGACCTCACTTATTTGAGTTAAATCATTCAGTGGGTGCCAGTCAATAGTTTTCTGGACTGCAGGTTCGCTACTGCTAAAAAGTCGTTTAAATATACTCATACACAATAAACAATAAGACATTATGTCGTTAAAATCAATTAAAAACCAATATATTAAGCCAAAATGACGTTTATTTTATATCGGAACAAAAGTTGTCTAAAGATAGATAAATAAAATAATACTACACACACAACAATCAAATAAATTTATATCAAGATGAACCTAAATAATTTTACAATCAAATCTCAGGAAGCCATTCAGAAAGCCCAACAGCTTGCCCTAGGCTTTGAAAACCCACAGATCGAAAACGAACATATTCTTAAAGGGATTATGGAAGTCGATCAGCATGTGGCGCCATTTATACTCAAAAAAGCGGGTGTGAATCTAGCTATTTTCCAGCAAACAATCGATAGTATTATAAAGAGTTTCTCAAAAACGCAAGGCGCTGATGTGATGCTCTCTAGAGAGGCTACCACAATGCTGAACGAGGCAATGAATATCGCCAAAAAGATGAATGACGAATACGTGTCTATCGAACACCTTATCCTAGCTATTTTTAAATCAAAAAGCAAAGTAGCACAAGTGCTCAAAGACCAAGGCGTTACAGAAAAAATGCTCAACGAAGCCATAGCCGAAATCAGAAAAGGAGAACGCGTCACTTCTCAAAGTCAAGAAGAGACGTATAACGCCTTGAACAAATATGCCAAAAACCTCAACCAACTCGCCAATGACGGCAAGCTAGACCCAGTAATCGGACGTGATGAGGAGATTAGAAGGGTGTTGCAAATCCTGTCTAGACGTACTAAAAACAACCCTATGCTCATCGGAGAACCCGGTGTAGGTAAAACCGCTATTGCCGAAGGCTTGGCACAGCGAATCGTCAAAGGCGACGTACCAGAAAACCTAAAGGGAAAAATTGTATTCTCACTAGATATGGGGGCACTGATTGCTGGAGCTAAATACAAAGGAGAATTCGAAGAGCGCCTGAAATCAGTTGTCAAAGAAGTTACGGCAGCCGAGGGAGATATCGTGTTGTTTATCGACGAAATCCATACCCTTGTAGGGGCAGGTGGTGGCGAAGGCGCAATGGATGCGGCAAATATCTTAAAACCTGCACTAGCTCGTGGGGAGTTGCGTGCCATTGGCGCAACTACGCTGGATGAATACCAAAAATACTTTGAGAAAGACAAAGCCCTTGAGCGACGTTTTCAGAAAGTCATCATTGACGAACCGGATACAGAAAGTGCCATTTCTATCCTTAGAGGAATTAAAGAAAAATATGAAGCCCACCATCAGGTGCAAATCAAAGACGATGCAATTATAGCGGCCGTAGAACTCTCACAACGCTATATCACTAATCGTTTCTTGCCCGATAAAGCCATTGACCTTATTGATGAGGCAGCGTCAAAAATAAGAATGGAAATCAACTCTAAGCCAGAGGAACTCGATGTTCTGGATCGTAAAATAATGCAGATTGAAATCGAAATTGAGGCTATCAAAAGAGAGAATGATGAAGTAAAACTTAAATCACTAGGGGTTGAGCTAGCAAACCTCAAAGAAGAAAGAAACGAAATATTCACCAAGTGGCAAACCGAAAAAACCTTAGTAGATACAGTTCAGCAAACTAAAAACGAAATTGAAAACTTCAAACTCGAAGCAGAACGCGCAGAACGAGAAGGCGATTACGGAAAAGTAGCCGAACTGCGCTACGGAAAAATAAAAGAGGCACAAACTCGACTTGATGACTTGCAAAAACAACTAACCCTGCAAGGAGAAGACTCACTCATCAAAGAAGAGGTGACCAGCGAAGACATTGCCGATGTAGTAGCCAAATGGACAGGCGTACCGGTGACAAAAATGCTGCAATCTGAAAGAGAAAAGCTTCTCAGCCTAGAAGACGAGTTGCACAAAAGAGTAGTAGGACAAGAAGAAGCTATCATCGCTGTGGCAGATGCTGTGCGCAGAAGTAGAGCCGGATTGCAAGACCCTAAAAAACCAATTGGTTCGTTCTTATTCTTAGGAACTACTGGAGTGGGTAAAACAGAACTCGCCAAAGCCCTAGCAGATTATCTCTTTGACGATGACAATGCGATGACGCGTATAGATATGAGTGAATATCAGGAGCGCCACAGTGTGAGCAGACTCGTTGGAGCACCTCCGGGATATGTAGGCTATGATGAAGGCGGACAGCTGACAGAAGCCGTAAGGCGTAAACCTTATTCCGTAGTGCTTTTGGACGAAATCGAAAAAGCACATCCAGACACCTTTAATATCTTACTGCAAGTTTTAGACGAAGGACGACTTACAGACAACAAAGGACGACTGGCTGATTTTAGAAATACGATTATCATCATGACCTCCAATATGGGAGCGCAGATTATTCAAGAGAAATTCGACAATGCGGGCAATGATATCGCTGGCGCAACAGAAAGCGCTAAGGCGGATGTATTAGCGCTTCTAAAACAAAGCGTACGTCCAGAGTTCCTGAACCGTATTGATGAAGTGGTGATGTTTACGCCGCTTACCGAACAAAACATCAAAAGAATTGTCGAATTACAACTCAAAAATGTATCTAAGATGCTGGCTCACCAGAACATCACCATGGACGCCACACCTGAGGCAATTGCTTACCTTGCCTTTAAGGGCTACGAACCTGAGTTTGGTGCACGACCTGTGAAGCGCGTGGTGCAGAGAGAAGTATTAAACGAACTCTCTAAGGAAATACTAGCAGGGAAAATCACCACCGACAGCATTATCATAATTGATAGTTTTGACAATAAATTGGTGTTTAGAAATAAATAAAACCCAAATATGCGCCTATCAAAGCCGACTCAATTAAGATTTGAGTCGGCTTTTTTGGTTTTAACTCCGAAGCTTTAGATGCAATATCTGAAATAACTAAATATTTCTGTCGGCACCTATTGAGAAATTATTTATGTTTGCGTAAGCTTTTTTTAAAGAAAAACAACTAGTCCTAATACACTATAAAAAACTCCATTTAGGCATACAAAACAATAACTAAAGCACTTCTTTCTATAAAAACCTTCAAGTCCACCGATAAAAGTAAAACCATTGATACAACTAAAAGTATTGCATTGCTCGCTTTTGACTAAAAACCAAAAAAATGAATAACAAAAACACTATCGGACTCTTGCGAACACTAGGACTTAAAGACGCTGTAGGCATTGGTTTGGGTGCTATCATTGGCGCAGGTATCTATGTGGTTACGGGCGTTGCAGCAGGGGTTTCTGGCCCAGCCTTTATCATTGGGCTTGTCATAGCTGGAATTATCGCTACTTTCAATGGTTTGAGTGCGGCACAACTAGCCCGAATTTATCCCGATTCGGGTGGTACTTATGAATACGGTTATAAGTTGTTAAGCCCTGCTTTTGGGTTTTCAGCAGGATGGATGTTTTTGATAAGTAAGCTCACAGCAGCTGGCGTAGTCGCACTAGGATTTGGTCATTATTTCTACCAACTTATTCCGGTGACATCTCCTCTGACTATGGCTATTATTGCCGTAATACTACTTACGGGAATCAATTATTTAGGCATCAAGAAAGTAGGTACGCTCAATCTAGTCATATTGAGCCTCAGTGTATTTTCTCTTTTATATTTGGTCGTGAGTGGTATCCCAAAAGTAAGTTACGAAAACTTCAGACCCTTTGCTCCTTTTGGAATATCAGGTATAGCAGAGGCAGCAGCTTTGTTGTTTTTTGCCTTTACGGGCTATGCGAGAATTACAACATTAGCCGAAGAAGTAGCCGATCCCAAAAAGACCATCCCTAGGGCAATCGTTATCACTATCCTTACCGCTATACTGCTTTATGTAGCCATAGCCATAGTTGCGGTAGGCGTAATCGGTGCGGAGCCTATGGCGAGTAGTCAATCGCCATTGCAGCGTCTTGCGCAAGCACTAAACACACCAGCCATCAACACTTGTGTTATTATTGGCGCTTCTACCGCTATGCTAGGTGTGTTGCTGAGCCAAATTCTAGGAATAAGCAGAATGATGCTGGCAATGGGCAGAAGACACGACCTCCCTCCTTTTTTACAGCGCCTACACAGCCATTATAGAGTGCCCTATTTGGGAATCACACTCACAGGAGGAATCATCCTATTGCTCACCGTATTCGGTACGTTTGAGTTTATACTTAGAGGGGCTACTTTTACTATTTTGCTTTATTACAGCATCACAAATATCGCTGCCCTCAAACAAGGGCGAGAGCAACAAATCTTCAGTAAGATTATTCCTGTCTTAGGTCTGTTGGGTTGCTTGACTATGGCAGCTTCTTTGCCCGCCTACTCCATCTATTCAGGTATTGGAATGCTACTCATAGGTTTTGTTATCCGATTTGTGTTTCACAAAGTCTATGACAGATAGTACGGGTGAGCGAAGAGGGCAAAGCAATTGATTTTAGGAGAAAAAACTAACATATATACTTTTTAATTATATCCAAAAATGAACACAACACCAGAACACAATCAGCATATCGCAAAGATGACTTTCGCATCTGTATATCCGCATTATGTTACTAAAATAGAAAAGAAAGGAAGGACCATAGATGAACTACATCAGGTCATAGAATGGCTGACAGGTTTTGATCCTAACACATTGAATGAACTAATCAAAGAAAATGTGACTTTTGAAACTTTTTTTAATAGAGCTGAACTAAACCCGAATGCATATTTAATAAAAGGGGTAATATGTGGATATAGAATAGAAGAACTCATAAACCCTATAACAAAACAAACTAGATACTTAGACAAGTTAGTTGACGAATTAGCAAAAGGAAGAAAAATAGAGAAAATCCTAAGACAATAATCAGAAGTATGGCAAAGACAATCTGCACAGACGTGAACCCTATGGAGTTTATCAACACCTACGTTGACAACCCACTCAAAAAAGAAGACAGCTTTAAACTTATAGAACTCATGCGCGAATGCTCAGGTGATGAACCTAAAATGTGGGGGCCGACAATTATAGGTTTTGGCAGCTATCATTACAAATATACCAGCGGACACCAAGGTGATGCACCCATAATTGGTTTTTCGCCAAGAAAAGCTGCTTTCTCGCTCTATGTATATTCTGATACAGAAAAAAGTAATGTACTGCTGAAAGAATTAGGCAAATTCAAAATGGGAAAAGCTTGTATTTATGTAAAAAAACTATCCGACATAAACCTGAATATCTTACAAGAACTCTGCTTAG
>CAZRCB010000039.1:0-15450 GCA_964598455.1 uncultured Flavobacterium sp. | reverse complement strand
TAACGTTTTTAAACAAAGGCGAAATTCCGATGCCTATTGTCTTTGAAGTAACTTATAGCGACGGCACCAAAGAGTTGAGAAAGCTGCCCGTAGAGATTTGGCAACGCAGCTCACAACTGGTTCATTTGTTTAGAACTTCAAAAGAAATAGTGAAGATTCAGATTGATCCGCAGGGCTTTTTGCCAGATATTAATCTTAGGGATAATAGCTGGATTAAGGGCTAATCTGGAAGTCAAACTACCTAAATAAACTTTCAATTAGTATATTTAATGGCTGTTTGCATCTTAATTTGTAACCCTTGTCGTTAAAAATGAATTTTTATCTAAAATGTTTTAAATAAAACGCTTATTTTTGATTTATGTTTAGATAAATCGCTATCTAGTTTATGAATATACTAAATCGCTTTTTGATTGTATTTTTGAATCTGTTTATCGGACAGTTTTCGTATGGACAATATACTGACATTATAAACTCCAATAGGCCAAGTGAGTCATTTTCAGCTTTTTCTGTAGGAGAGTCAATTTTTCAGATTGAAGGTGGTTTTTCATATTTGAATGAACAGATGAAAAAAATCGACGCAAGAACTAAAGGTGTTTTTGTGGATTTAGATATTAGGTATGGTTTTATTTTCGAAGAGCTAGAGTTTATTTCGGAATTACAATATAGAAATGAAACTTTTAAGATTCCTTACGAGGTGTACGATAAGAGGAGTTTTATGAGCAAAACAACATTTGGTTTTAAGTATTTGGTATATGACCCATTTAAAAATTATACAGAAAAACCTAATATTTATAGCTGGAAAGCGAATAATCGCTTTAAATGGAGACAATTTATACCCGCTATAGCTGTATATGCTGGTGCAAACCTAAATTTCTCTGACAATCCATTTATCCCTTCGGATAAATTTCAATTGTCTCCGAAAGTTATGCTCCTTCTTCAGAATCACTTTAATGGAGGTTGGGTGTTTATAACCAACATACTACTTAATAACATTTCAACAGACTATAGTTCTTTAGAAGGCATCTTTACCGCTACTAAGTCATTTAACAGTAAATGGAGTGGTTTTGGAGAAATACAGGGAATAAAAGGGAGGAGTTATAATGATATATTCCTAAGAACTGGTGCAGCATATTTGCTAGATGACAATCTGCAACTAGACATTTCTATAGGTAAAAACTTTAATAGATCTAGAGATATAATTCATGCAGGAATTGGAGCTTCTTGGCGTTTTACTCTTAACTACAGAGATTTATTTCTTTATAGAGTACTTGAAACAGAAGACAATGGCCCAACAGGATTAATACTAGAAGAAGAAATAGATCAGAATGCAATAACTACAGACCCTGATGTCAATGAAAGCGAAGAATCACTTGCAGCACCAATTAGCACTGAAGGAGATAATACTAATACACCAATAGAGGACAACACACCAACAGAATAGATATTTTTACAATGATAACTATAAAAGAAGTTAAAAGACGAAGCGACTTACTACGATTCATAAAGTTCCCTTTTAAAATTTATAAAGATAACCCGTATTGGGTACCGCCTATTATTAAAGAAGAGCTTCGCAGCTTCTCTAAAAACAACCCTATTTTTGACAATGTTGAGGCTAAGTTTTATTTAGCCTATAAAGACGATAAAATTGTTGGACGTATTGCTGGTATAGTGAATAAAACTGAAGTAAGGGACCAAAAAAAACCAAAAGTCCGTTTCGGATGGTATGATGTAATTGACAATATTGATGTTTCTAGAGCGCTAATTGATGTAGTTATAGATTTCGGGAAATCACATCAGCTCGAGTACATTGAAGGGCCTGTAGGCTTTACTAATATGGACAAAGCAGGGATGTTAACAGAAGGCTTTGATGAATTAGCTACGATGATTGGGCTCTATAACCATGAATATTATCCAAAACACCTCGAAGCGCTAGGTTTCAAAAAAGAAGCAGAGTGGTTAGAGTATAAGTTTCAGGTCAAAGACGCTAATATTGACAATGCTTCAAGACTGTCAGGCCTTATTGAAAATCGCTATAATATATCATCTCTAAGCTTCGAAACAACTAAAGAGGTTGTACCTTATGCAGACCAAATGTTTGATTTGCTGAATCTTACATACAAAGATCTACAGAGTTTTGTTCCAATAGAGAAATTTCAAGTAGAGCATTATAAGAAAAAATACTTGCCATTAGTAAATCCTGAATTTATTTCGTGTGTCGTTGATAATTCTACCAACAAACTCATTGCCTTTGCCATTACAATTCCTTCGCTTTCAAGTGCGTTTCAGAAGGCTAAAGGGAGATTGTATCCGATAGGATTCTTACATCTCATCAAGGCCTTGAAAAACAGTAGAAATGTAGAGTTTTATCTGATTGGAGTACATCCTGATTTTCAAAATAAAGGAGTTACATCTTTGATTTTTAAAGAGTTATATATTACGTATAATAAGTATAAAATCAATTGGATAGAAACTAACCCTATCTTGCTAGAAAACAAGAAAACTCAACTTTTATGGAAGGATTTTAATCCACAGATCCACAAAAGAAGAAAGACCTTTAGAAAAGATTTATAAGTATTTCAAGACCCTCTATATAAGTTTTGCGCTCTAGTTTTTAAACAAGTTAATAATTTTATCAGCGATAACTTGTGCTAATTTTTGATGACTCTCAAAGGTCCAGCCTGCGATATGAGGCGTTAAGACTACGTTTTCGGCTTGAAATAAATACTGCAAATCTTCAGAGATATCTTTAGCATCGATTTTCTCAAACGATAGTTTTTCGTATTCTAACACATCAAGTCCAGCCCCGAGGATTTTCTTGTTTTTAAGAGCTTCGACCAAATCTTTAGTCACCACGCTTTTTCCTCTAGCGGTATTGATAAGCCAAAAAGGTTTTGAAAATTTCTCGATGAAAACAGAATTCACCATTTTGTCGGTAAGGGGAGTCCAAGGTGTATGAAGGCTGAGTACATCTGCTTTTTGTTGGAGTTCTTCTAGCGAAACTTGCCTTGCATTTTCGTCTGCTATACCTTCTTGGATGTCGTAGAAAAGCACTTCTTTTACATCAAATCCCTTTAGTTTTTTAGCGAAAGATTTTCCCATATTTCCATAGCCTATAATACCTATGGTTTTGCCTTCTAACTCATGTCCGCGGTGTTTTTCGCGTTCCCATTTGCCTTCTTTGACGCTTTTATCGGCTAAGTTAAGTTTGTTGAAAAGTGACAGCAACATACCTAAAGCCTGTTCGCCAACTGCATTTCTGTTGCCTTCAGGAGCAGCAATCAGCGCGATGTTTTTTGATTGGGCATACACGCAGTCAATGCTTTCTAGTCCTGCACCTACGCGAGCAATAAACTTCAAATTCGTAGCAGCATCTATAAAAGTCTTATCCACCTTAAACCGACTTCTGATGACAATTCCGTCATACTCGTGAATTTTGGCCTCAATGTCTTGTTTGCTAGAGCTAAAATCCAGTTCGTTAGTATAGCCTGCTTTATTCAGTGCATTAAGCAAAATAGGGTTATTGGAGTCTATATGTAAGATTTTCATAGTAGAAGTAGTCAATATTAAGTTATAATATGGCCGCTACCATACGGTCGTTTTCGTAAATATCTTTTTTGAGTTGTATGTTTTTAAAGCCCTTTGCCTTGAGCATAGCTATGACTTCTGCACCGTGATATTGGTTGATTTCAAAATATAATTGCCCGTTTTTCGTGAGGTTTAGCTTGGCAAAATCAGCTATTTTCTCATAAAAGACTAGGGCATTTTCGTCAGGCACAAAAAGAGCTAATTCGGGTTCGTATTCCAACACGTTTGCTCTCATCTGTGTTTTTTCAGTTTCTTTCACATAGGGCGGATTGGATACGATACAATCAAAAGGATCTCCTTCCCAACGGTCATTCAAGATATCAAACTCGACCAAGTGAACGAAAGCTTCGTTTTTATCGGCATTGGTTTGTGCGGTTATCAGCGCTTGGTCAGAAATATCAAACGCAGTGACTTCCGCTTTTAAGTGTTTCGCCAAACTGATAGCAATACAACCACTTCCAGTCCCGATATCTAGAATAGTCAAACTAGGTTTGTCTTGATTTTCAGAAATGATCCAATCTACTAATTCTTCCGTTTCAGGTCTTGGGATAAGTACATTGGGGTTTACATCGAAACTCAATCCATAAAATTCGGTAGCACCTAGTAGGTATTGAATGGGTTCTTGGACTTTTAGTTTTGACAGATACCCTTTGAACTTATCTTTCTCTTCTTCAGTCAATTCGATTTCGGGATTTAGCGCTACATCGAGCTTTGAAAGTCCTTTGAGGTCTTGAAGGATTAAGTAAAAAAAGTTACGAGCCTCATCTTCATCGTAGATTGGCGTGAGGTTTTCGATAAAGTGGGTTCTATACTGTATGATTTTCATCTAGTCTGTTTAATAAAGTACTCCAAAGGTAAGTAGCTTAACGGCAAAAGACAAGATTTTAGTCGCCTTCTTCGAGTTCGAAAATAGCATTTACGGGTTTGTTGAATACAGCCGATATTTTAAGTGCTAATATAGTCGAAGGTGCGTACTTGCCTAATTCCATTGCATTGATGGTTTGTCTGCTGACGCCAATTTTCTCAGCGAGTTCTGCTTGGGTTATGTTGCAGATGGCACGTTCTATTTTGATTCTATTCTTCATAATCAAGGCTTTTATTTTGTCTGTAAAGCATCCATCTAAACCGGATGATAAAGAAAAGTAAGTGAGAGAATAAGGCAGCCATCATGACATTTAGAAAATCAATTCCGTAGATAAATAGATAGCAAAGAAGTATCAGAATATAATTGAAATAGGTTGCCCATACTAGGCTGTCTAACCTGATTTTCTGTACTCTTTCGTCCTCTGTTTTCTCTTTTGAAAAAGCATAAATGAGTCCGCTGAGAATTAGTAGTGTAAATAGAATTTCGTCTTTAATGTCGTTCTCTGCTATATCAAAATAGCTAGTATCGCTAAAAACACCAGAGTTGATCAGTGAGAAAACCTTTGCTTTGATTTCGATAAACTCAAGATCATCTATAAACGGAAGTATAGCAAATAGCAGTAGTGCTAGCCAAAATACAATCCCACTGATTTTTTTGAATCGGTACGGGAATAAATACGATAGGTTCATAATAGTTGGGTTTTAGAATTACTCTACAAATGTAAGGTATTTAAATCTAAATGTAAAGTATTTTTTACATAAAGTAAAAGTAAATATACTATTCAAGATTGGTTCCTTAAAAAAAAACACAATAGAAAGTCAGGTTTTATTGGATGAAGAAGAGGATTTATTCCTTTGATTTTTTGTTGAAAATAGGCAATAAGAAGAGTGAAATAAGCCCTATAGCAACCGTGAACAACGTCTGAGAAGTCCAGACAATCCACCCGAAAGCACTTCCAACAGTTGAAGTTATGCCGTAAAAAAGTAGAATTTCTGCAACTAGAAAAGGGTAGGAGCCCAATCCGTTATTAGTAAAGGCAATAGCAATACTTCCCACAACAAAAGTGGTGATCACTGCATCAAAACCTAAGGTAGAAGTCTCTGGAAAAGCAAAAATTGCAACCCAAAACATCATAATATAAGACGCCCAAATCAGCAAGGTTTGAAACAGAAAAGGCACTTTTTTCTTCATATGCACCACGCTCATAACTCCTTCTTTAAGTCCAGCGAGTTTTTCTTTTAGATTTTGAATGAATTTAAGCCTAGAGTATCTGTATATAATAAATAGTAGTGACGAACCAAATAGTCCAACTAGTGCAAGCAGGATGATTTTGTCTTTGGGTATATAGTCTAACACAAAGGTTTTGACAATGTCAAATTGGATGATAAGCGTTAAGAGCATTAGCAGAAACAGCAAAATCAAGTCGATGATGCGTTCGGCTATAATAGTGCCGAAGCTTTTGTCAAAAGGTATGTTTTCGTAATTTTTGAGCACTAATGATCGAGAGATTTCGCCTGATCGAGGGATAAACATATTCATCAGATAACTCACGTTTACGGCAAAAAAGAGATTTTTGAGCGATGATTTATAGCCCATATGCTCGATGGTGTATTTCCATCTATAAGAACGGAGCAAAGAGCCTATCAGTCCAAATACTACGGACAAAAATATATAGAAATAATCAGCTGTTTTGAAGTAGCTATAGACCTCTCTAATTTCTTGCTCAGTAAATTTATTGTAGGCATATATAATGAAAAAAATCCCTATCAATAGAGGGATTAATATGGACAACCATTTTTTCGTTATTTTGCTCACAGAAGTTATTTCAATAAATTGGTTTTTTCGTCTGGGAAAACAATCCAAGGATTAAATGTTTTGGCTTCTTCAAAATCTAGAAGTGCATAAGAAATAACAATAATAATATCGCCTTTTTGGACTTTTCTGGCGGCTGGTCCGTTAAGGATAATATCGCCGCTAGAGCGGTTTCCTTTAATGACATAGGTCTCAAAACGCTCGCCGTTATTGACATTGACAATAGACACTTTTTCGCCTTCAATAAGGTTAGCGGCCTCCATCAAATCTTGGTCAATAGTGATGCTTCCGATATAATCTAAATCAGCTCCGGTTACTGAAACACGGTGAATTTTGGACTTTAAAACTTCAATTTTCATGTTGCAAAAATAATCAATTTAGTGCAATAGTATCAATTAATCGGACTTTTCCGATATGTACGGCTATAAATGCCCTGTATTTTTTGTCTTCAGATTTTTCTGTAATCTCAATAAGCGATTGGCTATCGGCGATCACGAAATATTCTAGATCTATGTTTTTTTGTTTTTCATAAGCGGCAGCAACCGCTGTATATACTTCTTTGAAATCCTTTGTTTGGAATAGTTTTTTGGCTTCCAAAAGCGACTGGTAGATAAAGCTAGCTTCCTCTCTTTCTTTATCGCTTAGCCTTTGATTTCTCGAGCTCATCGCCAGACCATTTTCTTCTCTTAAGATTGGACAAGTTACAATTTTAACTGGAAGTTGGTTTTTTTCGACCATTTTCTCAATAATCAGTACTTGTTGGTAATCTTTTTCTCCGAAGTAAGCTCTGGTGGGCTTTACGATTCTGAAGAGTTCTCTAACTATCGTGCCTACACCATCAAAATGTCCTGGGCGTTGCTTGCCTTCCATTTGATATTCTAAACCGTCATAGTCAAACTTTTCTGAAGCAACTTTGCTTCCGTATATATCTTCTACACTTGGAGCATATACTATAATAGACGGGTCAAGTGCTTTGATTTTTTTCAGGTCGTCTTCTAGGGTTCGAGGATATTTATCTAAGTCCTCAGCATTGTTGAATTGCGTCGGATTTACGAAAATACTACAAACAGTAACCTTGTTGTCTGTTAGTGACTTTTTGAGCAGTGATAGATGTCCTTGGTGCAAAGCACCCATCGTTGGAACAAATCCAATAGACTGGTTTGTCTTTAAAAAGAGTTCTAAATGAGCTTTTAATTCTGCTTGTTTACCGAAAGCCTTCATCCAAATATCAATAAGTGGCTGCAAACTTACATAATAGATTTATATTTCTGCATAAAATTTCGTAACTTTGCATATTATTTTTGCCTTTGAAAAGATTATAAGTAAATATATTATGGAAGAAAAAAAGATTTTGTATGTGTCCAGTGAAGTGGTACCTTATCTAGAAGAAAGCGAAGTGTCCCTAGCTTCTTTTGATATCCCAAAAATGATAAATGATATAGGCGGACAAATACGAATTTTTATGCCCCGCTATGGTAGTATTAACGAAAGGAGACACCAATTACACGAAGTGATTAGACTTTCAGGGATGAATTTGGTCGTAAACGATGTGGATATGCCGCTTATTATTAAAGTTGCTTCTATCCCAAAAGAGAGGATTCAGGTTTATTTTATTGATAATGATGAGTATTTTAAAAGAAAATATACTTACGAAGACGAAGACGGAAAGCTGTTCGAAGACAATGACGAAAGAGCTATATTTTTTGCTAAAGGAGTTATAGAGACAATTAAAAAACTCAATTGGATTCCGGATATCATCCATGTACATGGTTGGCTGTCAAGTTTGTTGCCTCTGTATATGAAGCACTATTATTCGAGTGAGAAATTATTTGAAGAGACCAAAATCGTTACTTCAGTTTACAACGAGACCTTTAAAGGTTCGTTATCTCCTGAACTCAAGTCTAAGTTGTTGTTTGATAAAATCCCAGAGGATATCATAGAATGTCTTGGTGACCCGAGCTGTGACAACGTCAGGAAGTCTGCTATTGAGAACTCAGATGCTTTGATAATTGGTTCAGATGATATTTCGTCGGTTTTAACAGAATTTATAGAATCTTCAGGTAAACCTTTTTTACCTTTCGTCCCTAAAGATTCGTTTGCAGAAGCCTATACGAATTTCTATAAAAATCACGTTTTATAAAAAATATTAAGTAAGTATGAGGATAAACTCTTTTCTACAAAAGACTTCTTTTTTGTTGTTTTTTGGGATGTTATTTTCTTGTGACAGCGACTTTAATGCTGTCGGAGCGAATATAGTTGATAATGAAAATATAGTGTTGGATGTATATTCATCAGCAAGCATTACAGCCTATAACAAAGCAATAGGTCCAGTGCAAACCAATAGACTTCCACTAAATAGTTTAGGAGTTATCGACAATCCAGTGTTTGGCAAAACAGTCGCTAGCTATGTAACTCAGCTAAAGCTAGCCACAATAGGAAGTTCTATATCTGCGTTGGTAGATCCCGAGATTACGGAAGTTGAATTGAGAGTTCCGTATTTCAATACCTTACAATCTATAGAAGAGAGTGGAGAGCGAATCTATAAATTAGACTCATTACACGGTAGTGCAACAAGTAAATTCAAACTCAATATATTTGAGTCTGGTTATTACTTACAGGAGTTTGATCCTTCTACAAATTTCGAAGAAACGCAACGCTATTATTCGAATATGTATGATGTTATCAACAATGCAAAAAATCCTTTTAGACTGAATAATTCTGACAATATCGCACAAAACGATATGTTCTTCTTTGATAAGTCAGAACAAGTTGATTATGAGGAGGGCGAAAATGGGGAACAAGAAGTCAAAGAGCGATTCAACCCTATGATGAGAATGTCTTTAGACAAAAACTTCTTTCAAGAAAAAATATTCAATGCACCCTCAGGACAACTCGAAAATGACAACGTGTTTAACAGCTATTTCAGAGGATTGTTCTTTCAGGTTGAGGACCTTGGGATGGATAGTCATCTGATGAAACTAAACTTTTCGGCAGGAAAGATAATTATCCGCTATAAAGCAGGTGCAACAGACCAAAGGGTAGAGGGTAAAATTGAGCTTGAACTCAAAGGAAATTCAGTCAATCTATTCCAAAACACCTATACTAATAATTATACTAATGCATTAGCTACCGCCAATGAATTGACAGGAGATGAGAAACTCTATATCAAAGGCGGTGAAGGTTCTACTGCATATATTGACCTATTTAGCGGTCCGGATTCTGACGGGGATGGGATATCTGACGAACTTCAAGAACTTAGAGACTTGGTGAATTCAGAAACTCAAGGATGGTTGATCAATGAGGCTAATCTAGTTTTTTATATCGATCAAGCACAAATGAACGCTAACCCGTTTATTCCACAGCGCATACATCTATTTAATGCTATAGATAGAGCACCAATCATTGATTATTATTACGACAATACAGTCAAAATGTATGACCCTAAATATAGCAAGTGGATTTATGGTGGAATTCTAGAGAAAGACAGCGATAAGAAAGGTTATCGCTATAAAATTAGAATTACAAAACACATACAGGACTTATTGAAGAATACGAACGCCAAGAACGTTAAACTTGGACTTACTGTTACTGAAGATATAAACTATTTGATGATGTCAGGTCTATTAAATGGTGTTGGACAGCCTAAAACCTCTCCATATCTTTATGTTCCTGCCTCATCAGTTATGAATCCATTCGGAACTATTTTATATGGAAACAATACAGCAGATGCAGATAAAAAATTAAAATTAGAAATTAGATATACCCAAAAACCTTAAAAAATATATGTGTGGAATTGTAGGATACATAGGTCATCGTGAAGCATATCCAATTATTATTAAAGGATTGCAACGATTAGAGTACAGAGGATATGACAGTGCAGGAGTAGTGTTATATAACGATGGACAATTGAATCTTTCTAAAACTAAAGGAAAGGTTTCTGATTTAGACACAAAAGCTCATGCGGAGATTTCTCTTGCAGGTAACGTAGGAATGGGACACACTAGGTGGGCTACTCACGGAGTGCCTAATGATGTAAACTCACATCCACACGTATCAAATTCTGGAAATATTGTATTAGTGCACAACGGAATTATCGAAAATTATGATCCGCTGAAACAAGAGTTGATGGCTAGAGGATATACCTTCAAGTCAGAGACTGATTCTGAGGTCTTAGTAAATCTTATTGAAGATGTTCAGAAGCAAAATAATCTGAAACTTGGAAAAGCTGTTCAAATAGCTCTTAATCAAGTGGTAGGAGCCTATGCAATTGTAGTTTTTGACAAAAATAAACCCAATGAACTCGTTGCAGCACGTCTAGGTAGCCCATTGGCTATCGGAGTTGCTGATGGAGAATACTTTATTGCCTCTGATGCGTCACCTTTTATTGAATACACTTCAAATGCAATTTATTTAGAAGATGAAGAGATGGCAATTGTTAGACAACACAAGCCGCTTAAAATCAGAAAAATAAAAGATGATTCGCTAGTGGATCCGTATATTCAAGAACTTAAGATTAACTTAGAGCAAATCGAAAAAGGCGGGTATGACCATTTTATGCTTAAGGAGATTTATGAACAACCCAGTGTGATTAAAGATACTTATCGAGGAAGGCTATTGCCTAACAAAGGCCTTATCAGAATGGCAGGTGTTGAAGATAATATCGAGCGTTTCCTCAATGCAGATAGAATCATAATTATAGCTTGTGGAACATCTTGGCACGCAGGTTTAGTTGCTGAATACCTTATCGAAGAATTTGCAAGAATACCAGTTGAGGTGGAATACGCCTCTGAATTCAGATACAGAAACCCAATTATATCTAAAAAAGACGTCGTGATTGCTGTGTCACAATCAGGCGAAACAGCCGACACTTTAGCTGCTATTAAATTAGCCAAGAGAGAAGGCGCATTTGTTTTTGGCGTATGTAATGTTGTGGGTTCTTCTATCTCTAGAGAGACTCATGCGGGAGCTTATACACATGCCGGACCAGAAATTGGCGTGGCATCAACCAAAGCCTTTACAACACAGATTACTGTGATGACCATGATCGCTTTGCGCTTAGCTAAAGCAAAAGGAACACTTTCGAATACAGAATACCTAAGATATCTACAAGAATTAGAACTTATACCAGAGAAAGTAAAAGAAGCTCTAGAAACAGATGCTATTGTCAAAACAATAGCCGATGCCTATAAGGACGCTCCGAACTGCCTGTATTTAGGAAGAGGATATAATTTCCCAGTTGCCTTAGAAGGTGCGCTAAAACTAAAAGAAATTTCTTATATTCATGCAGAGGGCTATCCAGCTGCGGAAATGAAACACGGACCTATTGCGCTTATTGACGAGCATATGCCTGTAGTTGTAATTGCACCAAAACAAGGGCATTATGATAAGTTAGTTAGTAACGTACAAGAAATTAAGGCGCGTAGAGGTAAAATTATTGCTGTCGTAACCAAAGGAGATACACAAATCAAAGAATTAGCAGATCATATTATAGAAATCCCAGATTCTTCAGATGCTTTATCGCCAATTATTACTACGATTCCATTACAGCTCTTGTCCTATTATATAGCCGTTATGAGAGGAACAAACGTTGACCAACCTCGAAATTTGGCAAAATCAGTAACAGTAGAATAATAGCTACCTATACCAAAGCAGGTTTTTCTTCCGGAAAACCTGCTTTTTTATTACAACTATAATAAATAAAAATTAAATGCAATGGCAATGAAAGATCAGATTAGAGTCATAGGTTTTGATGCAGATGATACCCTCTGGGAAAACGAACCTTATTTTGAAGAAATCGAACGAAAGTTCTGTGTATTGATGGAGAATTATCTCTCACATCAAAGTATTTCTCAGGAAGTTTTCAGAAATCAAATCAAAAACCTACCCCTGTATGGCTACGGAATCAAAGGCTACGTTTTGTCGATGATTGAGACTGCTGCCGAAATTTCAGACGGAAACCTGCCGATAGAAGCCATTCAGAAAATCATACAATTCGGCAAAGAATTGCTGTCCAAACCAGTCATACTTATGGATGGCGTGAAGGAAACCCTAGAGAAACTAAATGGAGATTATAAGTTGATAGTAGTCACCAAAGGCGATTTGCTCGACCAACACAGAAAGTTACATAAATCAGGTCTAGGACCTTTGTTTCACCATATCGAAGTCGTATCTGAAAAACATGATGAAGATTACCTCAAGCTCCTAAAACGACTAGAGATTGATCCTGCAGAATTTTATATGATCGGGAATTCACTCAAATCGGATGTATTGCCGGTCTTAAATATTGGAGGATATGCTACACATATTCCTTTTAGAACCACTTGGGAGCACGAGCGAATAGATTTTGAAATTAAACATGAAAATTTTAGATCTGTTCAGCACATAACTGATATTCTCAAATGGTTCTAAAACAATAGAATCAAATCCTAAAACTTGACCTTTTAACCCATAATGACTATAAATTAGTCTTATATAATTATTATGATGGCAATCGGAATAAAAATGAATAGCTTTTTTGATATTTTTTTCCTTTTCAAATCAAATTAAGATATATTTGTAGTTGAATATTAAATGAATCACGAAAATGAAATTTATAGTATCGAGTTCTCTTTTACTTAAACAACTGCAGGTGCTGAGCGGTGTTATCAATAGTAACAATACGCTGCCCATTTTAGACAATTTTTTGTTCGAGCTTGACCACAATCAGCTTAGCGTAACGGCGTCGGACCTTGAGACAACCATGTCTGCTGTGTTGGAGATTGACTCCGAAAGTAAAGGCAGTATAGCTGTTCCGGCACGTCTGTTATTGGAAACTCTAAAAACATTTGCAGAACAACCGCTTACTTTCACCGTAGAAGACAACAATACTATAGAGATTAGCTCATCTTCAGGAAAATATGCATTAGCCTATTCTGAACCAGAGGAATTCCCTAAAACAGTATCTCTATTAGATGCTACAAAAACCGTAGTTCCTGCCGAGGTATTGGCTACGGCTGTAAGCAAAACAATCTTTGCTACAGGTAATGATGACCTACGTCCAGTAATGTCTGGAGTATTTTTCCAATTTACAACAGAAGGACTAATATTCGTCGCTACCGACGCACATAAACTAGTTAAATATTCTCGTACTGATGTCAAAGCAGATCAAACAGCGGAGTTTATTATGCCTAAGAAACCACTTAACATTCTTAAGAACATATTAGCCGTTTCTGACGCAGATGTTTCTGTAGAGTACAACGAGTCAAATGCAGTCTTTACTTTTGACAACTACAGCCTTACGTGTCGTCTGATAGATGGGAAATACCCTAATTACGAGGCAGTTATACCTAAAGAAAACCCGAATAAACTTCTAATCAACAGAACTTTATTTATGAATTCTGTCAGAAGAGTCTCGATTTTCTCTAGCAAAACAACTCACCAAATTCGACTGAAAATGGCAGGTACTGAACTGAATATCTCTGCTGAAGATATAGACTATTCAAACAAAGCAAACGAAAGATTAACCTGTGATTATCAGGGAGATGACCTAGAAATAGGATTTAATTCACGCTTTTTGTCTGAAATGCTATCAAACCTAACTTGTGATGAAATATCTCTTGAGATGTCGCTCCCAAATAGAGCAGGAGTATTGACACCAGTTGATGGACTAAGCGATGGTGAAACGATTACGATGCTTGTGATGCCGGTGATGTTAAATAGTTAAAAGTCATAAACTTAAGATAAATAAAAGCTACCTGAATTGGGTAGCTTTTTTTGTGTATAAATATGTTGTCTTTTAGGAAAAGACAATTGCTAAATGCTAAAATAATAAGTAAATTTACCACAATTAAACTTTATGAAAATGAGCACAGAAAAAGAAGCAAAACTGAAAGCATTACAGCTTACACTTGATAAATTAGACAAAACCTACGGAAAAGGAACGGTAATGAAATTAGGCGATAAAGCCATTGTTGAAGTAGAGTCAATTCCGTCAGGCTCATTAGGGATAGATTTAGCTCTAGGCGTAAATGGATATCCAAGAGGTAGAGTAATTGAGATATACGGACCAGAATCCTCAGGTAAGACTACGCTGACACTACATGCAATCGCAGAAGCACAGAAAGCAGGCGGAATCGCTGCCTTCATTGATGCCGAACATGCTTTTGATAGAAATTATGCCAAGAAACTTGGAGTTGATGTTGACGAACTTATTATCTCTCAACCTGATAACGGTGAACAAGCCCTAGAAATTGCTGAAAACTTAATTCGTTCGGGGGCAGTTGACATCGTAGTTATTGACTCGGTGGCAGCACTAACACCAAAGAGTGAGATAGAAGGAGAGATGGGAGATTCAAAAATGGGATTACACGCCCGATTGATGTCACAGGCACTTCGTAAACTAACGGGAACGATCAGTAAAACCAATTGTACGGTATTTTTTATCAACCAATTGCGTGAGAAAATTGGTGTAATGTTCGGAAATCCTGAAACGACAACTGGAGGAAATGCCTTGAAGTTTTATGCTTCAGTGCGTATAGATATCAGAAAATCGACAGCTATCAAAGATGGTGAGAATATTATCGGTAACAGAACGAAGGTTAAGGTAGTTAAGAATAAAGTTGCACCTCCTTTCAGAACAGCAGAATTTGACATTATGTATGGCGAAGGAGTTTCTAAAACCGGTGAAGTACTTGACTTAGGTGTAGACTTCGAAATCATCAAGAAAAGCGGATCGTGGTTTAGTTATGGCGACACAAAACTTGGTCAAGGTAGAGATGCAGTGAAACAAGTAATCAAAGACAATCCAGAAATGATGGACGAAATTGAAGCTAAAATTAAAGCAGTAATCAAAGAAAAAGAAGAGTTTTAAACTCTTTTTGGACTGTCAATATATAAGCAAGCAGGATTGAGATTTTCAGTCCTGCTTCTTTTTTTTAGGGGAAAGATATATTTACTTAATAAGTATTTTCTCAGTTTGAATGCCATCCACAGAAAATATTTTTAGAATATAACTTCCTTTTTGCAGATGAAAAATGGAGATTTGGTTTACTAGATTTTGTTCTAAAACTTTTCTGCCCGACAAATCAAATAGAATTGCTTTTTCAATTTTAGTAGCATCTGAATCAAGATATAAAATATCTGAAACAGGGTTTGGATAGGTTTTTATTTTACTTTGTTTATAATCAGCTATAGCGAGATTACATGCTTCA
>CAZRCB010000038.1:0-16262 GCA_964598455.1 uncultured Flavobacterium sp. | reverse complement strand
CTAGACCAAGTGAAGCTACAACTGCAATCCGCTCAAGCAAGGCTAAATCAAGCCAAAATCAATGTAGGCGATAGTTATGTTAAATCTACTATTAACGGAGTAGTCAACAAAAAACATATCGAACCCGGAACTGTTGTAGGTCCTGGCGCTCCGCTATTTGATGTGGTGAATGTGTCAAAACTAAAACTGAAAGTCAATGTAAGCGAAAACCAAGTAGCCACAATCAAACCAGGACAAGAAGTAAACATAACCGCAAGCGTATATCCTGACAAAGAATTCAAAGGTAAAATCACTTTTGTAGCGGCTATGGCCAACGAATCTGTCAACTTCCCAGTAGAAGTAGAAGTCTTGAACAACAAAGACAACGAGCTAAGAGCGGGAATGTACGGCACAATCATCTTTGGATCTGAAGCAAAAAGCGATGTTAATATCACTACCGTACCTAGAAATGCTTTTGTAGGGAGTATCGCCAATAACGAAGTGTTCGTAGCACGTGAAGGCGTAGCACAACTAACCAAAATTGTATCAGGCAGAGTGCTCGGTGACAAAGTAGAAGTTCTTGACGGACTAAAAGAAGGCGATATCGTGATTACTAGCGGTATCATCAACCTTAAAGACGGTGCAAAAATCAATATTGTAAAATAATACAGAACAAAGAGAAAAAACAAAAGACAAACACGTTGTTTTCTTTACCTCTTTTCAACTTTCTTCTAAATAGAGAACTATGAAATTAGCTGAAATATCAATCAAACGTCCTACTATGATTGTCGTATTATTTACGATACTCACCCTTGGAGGACTCTTCTCGTACAACCTTCTGGGGTATGAGCTCATACCTAAATTTGAGGTAAACGTAATTACAATTTCGACTGTTTATCCAGGAGCATCGCCTGCTGAGATAGAAAATACGGTGACAAAAAAAATAGAAGACGCTGTATCTTCCTTAGAAAACATCAAAAAGATAGAATCAAAATCTTTTGAAAGCATCTCTGTGGTAATGGTACAGCTCAACCCCGGAACCAACACCGACTTCTCATTGAATGATGCGCAGCGTAAAATAAATGCGATTCTAAAAGACCTACCAGATGACGCTGATCCACCGTCGCTTGTGAAATTCTCACTAGATGATTTACCTATTATCACCATCGCTGCAACGGCTAAAATGGATGAAGTAGAATTCTTTGACTTGGTTGACAAAAAGATTCAACCGCTACTTTCTCGTGTTCCCGGAGTTGCGCAAGTAAACCTTGTGGGTGGTGAAGAAAGAGAAATTCAAGTAAATATCAGTCAAGAAAAGCTAGAGAGCTTCGGTCTGTCTATTCCTGAAATCAGACAAACTATTATGGCTTCTAACTTGGACTTCCCTACCGGGAATGTCAAAACAAGAGAGAACACCACGCTAATACGTTTGGCAGGGAAATACAAAGACGTAAAAGAACTTCAGAACCTTATAGTCAAAGAGGTCAATGGTATTCAAATACGTCTGAGTGACGTGGCTGAAGTTAGAGATACACAAAAAGACGTTGAGAAATTAGCGCGTAATAACCAAGAAAACGCGATTCTTATTCAGGTAATGAAACAATCCGACGCCAATGCGGTGGCTGTGAGTGAACTGATTCATAAATCAATTAGAGAAATCGAAAATGATTATAAGCAACGTGAGCTAAATCTAGCTGTAGCCGATGATACTAGTGAGTTTACACTAGTGGCTGCTAATAACGTGATATTCGATATCTTCTTGGCGGTATTTTTGGTTGCCGTTGTGATGTTGCTTTTCCTTAAGAGTTTAAGAAACGCACTTATCGTGATGGTTACCATACCAGCCTCGCTTATCGCTACGTTTATCGGAATATATTTTATGGGATTCACACTAAACTTGATGAGTTTAGTAGCACTATCACTCGTGGTAGGTATTCTTGTGGATGACGCCATCGTGGTATTAGAGAATATCCACAGGCATATGGAGATGGGTAAAAACAAGGTAAGAGCTGCCTATGACGGAGCTTCTGAAATTGGTTTTACGGTTATTGCCATTACCCTAGTAATTATAGTGGTATTCTTACCTATTACGCTTAGTAACGACTTAGTTTCGAATATCATCAGACAGTTTGCCGTAACCGTAATGATGGCGACAGCCTTCTCATTCTTGGCATCCTTTACGCTAGTGCCGTGGTTATCATCGAGGTTCGGAAGATTAGAAGTGGTTACAGGAAAGAACTTCTTTGAGAAAATTATCCTTTGGTTTGAAACAAAAATTGATGCGTTCACACACTGGATTTCAGGACTCTTGGAATGGGCTCTGAAAAACAGACAAAATAAAATTATCACTTTATCTATTGCTGTTGCGATGTTCTTCGGTTCCTTCGGGCTTGTGGGAGCTGGATTCGTAGGTGGAGAGTTTTTCCCTAAACTTGACAAGGGAGAATTCTTAGTACAGATAGAATTGCCTAAAGACGCTTCGATAGAACAAACCAACTTCGTTACCCAAAGAGCCGAACAGTTCTTGCAATCAAAGCCAGAGGTAGTCAACCTAATTACTAAAGTGGGTGAAACCAGCGGAGGTTTTGGAGCTACACAAGCCACAGTTTATAAATCTGAAATCAGCGTAAAACTAACTGACGGAAGCAAGCGTGAAGACAATACTTTTATCTACGCAGCCAAACTAAAAAGAGAACTGCAAAGCGAACTCGTAGATGCCAAAGTAGTGATTGTCCCGATTGGGATGATGGGTGCTGATGATGCGCCACTACAATTAGTAGTGACAGGTGTTGACCTTGAGAGCGCAATGGACTTTGCACGCAAAGCCGAGGCAGAATTACTGAAAATTGCGGGAACATCTGAGGTGGATTTATCCGTAGAAGACGGAAACCCAGAGATTACAGTTCAAGTAGATAGAGATAAAATGTCTCGTTTAGGACTTGATTTAGGAACCGTCGGAATCACCATGCAAACTGCTTTTAGCGGAAATACAGATGCTAAATTCAGAGCAGGTGAATATGAATACGACATAAACATTAGATATGACCAATTTAATCGTTCAAATATTGAAGACGTTAGAAACATTATCCTTATCAATAAATCAGGTGAACAAATACGTCTGAATCAATTTGCAGATATCCAGCAAGGCTCAGGACCAAGTGTTCTAGAGCGTAGAGATAAAAGCCCTTCTGTTACCGTATTGTCACAAGTTATTGGAAGACCAGTGGGCGACGTAGCTACAGAATGGGAAAAAGCATTCTCTCAAATCGAGCGACCTGCTGGCGTAAATTACGTTTGGGGTGGAGATATCGAAATGCAAGGAGAAGGTTTCGGTACGCTTGCCATTGCACTCTTAGCGGCTATTATATTGGTTTATCTGGTGATGGTTGCGTTGTATAACAGTTATGTGCATCCGTTTGTAGTATTGTTCTCTATTCCGCTGGCGCTTATCGGAGTGATGATTATTCTAGCACTGACCAATAACTCAATCAATATCTTTACCATTTTAGGTATGATTATGCTTATCGGATTAGTTGCCAAGAATGCTATTCTGATTGTCGATTTCACCAACCACCGTAAAGAGGCAGGTGAAACCACTAAGACTGCACTTATTCAGGCAAACCACGCGAGGTTACGTCCTATTTTGATGACTACAATCGCCATGGTTTTCGGTATGATCCCGATTGCTACGGCAAAAGGAGCAGCATCTGAGATGAACAACGGATTGGCACTGGTGATTATTGGTGGACTAATTTCTTCGCTGTTCTTGACCTTGGTTATCGTACCGGTGGTATATTCAGTTTTCGAAGGAATAACCAACAGATTCAGCAAAAACAAAGTCAAAACCGACTATATTGCAGAGATGACCGCTGATTATGACAAAATCGAAATCAAAGAAGAATTCGAAAAATAACATAAAATGAACCGCTTTACAGACCCTATCGGAAATACAATAGAACTAAAAACGACGCCCAAAAGGATTGTTTCTTTGGTGCCTTCTCAAACTGAATTACTAGTCGACTTAGGATTAGAAGAAGCCATCGTGGGCATAACCAAGTTCTGTGTACATCCGATAGGCCTGAGAGCAAATAAAACGATTATTGGCGGAACCAAGAAAGTGAATTATGATAAGATTCGCCAACTGAATCCTGACCTAATCATTGCCAACAAAGAAGAGAATACCAAGGATATCGTTGAGGAGCTTCAGAAGTACTTCCCTGTCTGGACTACAGATATCATAACGGTAGAAGACAACCTAACGATGATCTCAGACTTTGGAAAACTCCTAGATTGTGAAGCAAAAGCAACCAAATTACAAAACAAAATTGCCAATGCACTAAAGGATTTCAAAGCTTTCACAGCGGATATACCTACAAAAAAAGCAATCTATCTAATTTGGGAAAAACCGTATATGGCAGCGGGTTCTAGTAATTTCATTCACGAATTGCTAAAACTCAATAAGTTTGAGAACATCTGCCAAGATACCGAGCGTTATCCAGAAGTAGATCTAGAGAGTATTTGCAAACAAGAGCAACTCGATTATATTTTCCTGTCGAGCGAACCTTATCCTTTTAAGCAAGAAGAAGCCAACGAAATTGAAGCCTTTGCAGGAAATACAAAAGTAGTGTTGGTCAATGGCGAAATGTTCTCTTGGTACGGAAGTAGATTACTCAAATCCTTTGACTACTTCAAAGAATTACATACACAGCTGGCTCAGTTTTAATACGCTGAAATAGCTAAAAAATAAATAAGCCTATGACAACCAAGTCATAGGCTTATTTATTTTATAAAAAATGGAAGTTTATTCCTCCATAAATTTATCCATTACTGCATTGCTAACTCCCATATTAGAAAAACCTCCGTCGTGGAATAAGTTCTGTAGCGTAACTTTCTTAGTCAAGTCTGAGAACATACAAACCGTATAGTTAGCACATTCCTGTGCTGTTGCATTCCCTAGTGGTGACATTTTATCCGCATAAGCTATGAATCCGTCAAAACCTTTAACGCCTTGTCCGGCAGTAGTTGGTGTTGGCGATTGAGAAATCGTGTTTACCCTTACTTTCTTGTCACGACCGAAGAAGTACCCAAAGCTACGAGCAATTGACTCTAAATACGCCTTGTTGTCAGCCATATCATTATAGTCAGGGAAAACGCGTTGTGCAGCCATATAGGTCAGTGCAACGATACTTCCCCACTCATTCATAGCGTCTTTTTCGTACAATACGCGCATCACTTTGTGAAAAGAAACAGCTGAAACTTGCCATCCTTTTTCAGTATAGTCATAGTTTTGCTCAGTATAGTGAAGTCCTTTTCTCAGGTTGACTGACATCCCGATTGAGTGCAATACAAAATCAAGTTTACCGCCAAGGATTTCTTGTGCTTTTTCAATTAAATTTTCTAGGTCTTCCATCGAAGTTGCATCTGCAGGAATCACCTGAGAGCCTGTTTTCTCAGCAAGCTGATTAATAGTTCCCATACGCATAGCAATCGGTGCATTGCTCAATACAAAAGTACCTCCTTCTTCGTGAACGCGTTCTGCAGTTTTCCAAGCGATAGAATTCTCATCTAATGCTCCGAAGATAATTCCTCTTTTTCCTTTTAATAAATTATACATAGCTAAGTGTTTAAGTATAGTATTTAGATTTTCAAATGTAATGATTTTATTTTTCAGTTTACTAGCCTAATTTGACAATAATGTTTTGGCATGCATCAGCGCAGATTCAGAAGGCTTTTCTCCTGAAAGCATTTGTGCTATTTCTTCAATTCTTTTCTCGCTAGACAATAGCTTTAAGTCAGATACTGTATCAGACTCTGTTACAGACTTATATACTTTGTAATGACTATCACCTTTAGATGCGATTTGCGGTAAATGTGTGATGGATATTACCTGCCTTGTTCGGCTCATTTGCTGCATAATAACCGCCATTTTTAAAGCTATTTCTCCAGATACTCCGGTGTCAATTTCGTCAAAAATGATGGTAGGCATGGTCTGATAAGAAGCAATAATTGCTTTGGTTGCCAACATAATTCGAGAGAGTTCACCTCCAGAAGCTGTCTTTTTAAGCAGTCCAAACTGACCTCCTTTGTTGGCAGAAAACAGAAAGTCAATCTTGTCTTTTCCGTTGTTATAATATTCCGCTACAGGCTGTAGTTGGATATCAAATCGTGCATTCGGCATACCGAGTTCAGCCAAGAGAACTGTGATTTTTTGATCAAAAACCGCAACGGCTTTGGTTCTGTTTTGATGTAATTGCAGTGCTAGCTTATCTAATTCTTTCTGATCTTCTGCGATGAGTTTTTGATTCTTTTCGATAACGGCACTCAGCTCATCAACCGAGATAACTTTTTCTTGCAGCGCATCTTTGATCGCAATCAATTCGTCGAGGTTAGCCGCTCTGTGCTTTTTCTGTAAGTCGTATAAAAGCTGTAGCCTATCTCCTATTTCTTGCATCTCAACTGGATTGTCCACAACCGAGTCTGCGAGGCTATTCATTTCTTGCAACACATCGGCACATTCTATCTGAAGGCTTTCGATGCGGTTATATAGGTCTAAATAAGCATTTGACATGCCTGATATTTTAGAGAGCGAGGCTTTAATTTCTGTCAAGTTTTGATACACGCCGGTTTGCTCATTATCTGACAGATGAATGGCTGCTGATAAAGATTCTTTGATGGTCTCTACGTTGCTTAACTGTTCATAGGCTTCTTCGAGTTCTTCCTGCTGTCCTTTCTTTAGGTTTGCTTGATCTAATTCCTCTAAAATATATAAATCGTATTCCTGTTCTTTGAGAGATTCCTCTCGCTTTTTTAAGGCTTTATCTAAGACCTTTTTATGTTCTTTATACCCCGATAGTTTATCTGAATAGGCAGCTAATAAGTCTTGATTCTCAGCCAATATATCCAATATTTCAAATTGGTATTTATCTTCAGACAACTCTTGGGTTTGGTGTTGTGAGTGAATGTCCATCAACCTACTGCCCAATTCATCGAGTTGTTGTAGCGTAACAGGGCTGTCATTGACAAATGCCCTTGATTTTCCGCTTGGCAGTATTTCTCTCCTGACAATAGTTTGGTCTTCGTAATCCAAATCGATTTGCTCAAAGAAGTTCTTCAAGCGATACTTATCTATAGTAAACACAACTTCTATAATACATTTCTCATCTTGATTTTTGAGCGATGAGAGGTCAGCCCTTTTGCCTAAAACCAAACCCAAAGCCCCTAAGAGCATTGACTTTCCGGCACCTGTTTCTCCAGTAATTACAGAGAAACCATTGGTAAAATCAATATTCAGATTTTCGATTAAGGTGTAGTTTTTTATAGAAAGAGATGTAAGCATTTTCTTAAGATTGGTGTTTTTACTTTAAATTTATGCGTTTGCTAAAGAATCTATTTCGTTTGCCGTCAGCCTAAAAACCGTCCAACCATCCATTGGCTTGGCTTGCAGGGATTTATAGAAGGCTATTGAAGGTGCGTTCCAATCCAGTACAGACCATTCCATACGGCCACAGTCTTTTTCGCTGGCTATTTTCGCCAATTCGACAAACAATTTTTTACCATACCCCTTCCCCCTGTACTCTGGCTCTACAAATAGGTCCTCGAGATACAAACCAGGCTTGCCCACAAACGTAGAGAAGTTAAAGAAATACAAGGCAAACCCAACTGCCTTGTCGCCCTCTGAAGCGATAATCACCTCGGCGCGTTTCTTGTCAAAGACATTTGCTTTAAATGCTGACTCAGTGGCGATAAACTCGTGTTCGAGACGCTCGTATATGGCGAGTTTCCTGATTAAATCTAGGATAAGAGGCGTGTCTTCTGGTGTTGCTTTGCGAATACTAAAAGTGGTCATCATTGGAATATACTTCAAAAAAGCAAAAATAAGGAATTTCTAAGAGGATTTGTGATAATATTATTAGGCTGGCTTAATTTCTACATTAAAATTGCCCTCCTGCGTTTGCTATCAATCGCTTGGAGTAACCATAAATATACAAGCAATACTCTTACATAATGTGAATTAAAGGATTTTGGTGAAGCGCAAATCATTAACCGACTATTCATAGCCAGGTATTCTCTTAAAAAATCATCTCAGCCATCTCACTTGTACTTCCTGTTCAATTGATCACCATTAGTTTCAAATCACTTTACTTTCTCCGGGTTTTGCTTTATAAAACTATCCCATCCGCTATAATTTTTATCTGCAGTAATGCGTCCAGAATTCAAAAAATGGCATACTGCTGCTGCCAATCCATCGGTGGAATCGAGGTTTTTGGGAAGTTCTTTGAGTCCTAGAAGTTGTTGGAGCATACGCGCTACTTGTTCTTTACTAGCATTTCCGTTGCCTGTAACAGCCATTTTTATTTTCTTGGGTTCGTATTCCGTTATCGGAATTTCTCTTGAGAGACCTGCTGCCATTGCCACGCCTTGTGCCCTACCGAGCTTGAGCATTGACTGAACATTTTTGCCAAAGAAAGGTGCTTCAATCGCAATTTCGTCCGGATGATGTGTATCGATAAGTTCGATAGTGCGTTCGAAGATAAGTTTCAGTTTCAAATAATGGTCTTTATATTTTGAGAGCTGCAATTCGTTGAGTTGCATAAACTCCATTTTTTTATTCACCACACGTATGAGACCAAACCCCATAATAGTTGTTCCAGGGTCAATACCTAGTATAATTCGCTCTGTTTTATTTGTTGCAACTTTCAAATTTAAAATCGTTTCTTTGTGGTTATGAATGCTATTTCTGACAAAGCTAAACAATTAGCTGCTTTTACCATCAAAATTCTGGTCGTAGGTTTGGCCTTGTGGTTTATTTATAAGCGCCTTTCTGACTCTACTTGGCTAGATTGGGAAGAATTTAAGGCAAGCTTGGCGGATAAAAACCTGTTCTTAGCTTGCTTTGTAGTACTTGCTTTGGCATTTCTGAACCGTTTCTTTGAGATTCTAAAATGGAAAAACCTAGCCAATCTATTAAAGCCTGTTTCTGTACTTGATTCGTCAAGACAGGTGCTCTCTGCGTTGGTCTTTTCTATTTTCACACCCAACGGCATTGGCGAATATGGTGCAAAAGCACTCTTCTTCCCGAAAAAACAAGCCATGAACGTGGTCTTCTTAAACTTCGTGTGTAATGGGATTCAGATGATCATCACCATATTCTTCGGAATTACAGGTTTGTTGCTTTTGGGTTATTTTGATTGGTTTTTTGGAGCCTTAGCTGGTTTACTATTACTTTGGATATTGATATTCGTACTCAAAAAAATAAAAATCAGAGGTTATTCTATCTCAACTTTGATTGATGAAATCTATAAAATACCCAAAAAGATACATCGAACAAATACGCTTCTAGGCATTTTTCGCTTTATATTTTTCTCCGTTCAGCAATATTATCTCTTCGTATTCTTTGGCATAGAGGTTTCGTTCTTACCGATCATGGCTACGATCATGGCAGTTTATCTAATCGCCTCGTGCTTGCCTAACTTCCAGTTTTTTGACTTTATGGTCAAAGGTGGTGTAGCCGTGTATTTCTTTGGTCTTATCGGAGTTAACGAGTGGATTGTAATGATTGTAGCGCTACTGATGTGGATGCTCAACGTAGTTTTACCCGTACTTGTTGGGGCTGGTTTTGTATTGAGTTATTCTACGAAACCAAAAACTCAAAAAAGTTTAGTTTAGATGAAAACAGCCGCTTTAGTTCTGCTTATCATTCTTGTTTTCTACGGATATTATGTCTTGAAAACAGCATATGGATGTTTGAGACTAAAACCATTCTCTTCTAACTCTAAACCACCTAAAAACAGCTTTACAGTTGTGATTCCGTTTAGAAATGAAAAAGAGAACCTTCAAAACCTCATCAATTCGCTATCCAAACTCAATTATCCGAAAGAGTTGTTTGAAGTTATTTTGGTCGATGATGATTCAGATGAGACCTTTCCTATTCCGACTACAAATTTTTCGTTAGCAATACCTCCCAATCACAGAAAATCAGCTTCTCCTAAAAAAGATGCGATAGAAACGGCAATCAAAAAAGCAACTTACAATTGGATTATTACTTCCGATGCAGATTGTGTGTTTCATCCCAATTGGCTTCTTACGTTAGATAACTTCATCCAAGAAAACTCTCAGGCTAAAATGGTTTGCGGAATGGTTTTGACAAGCAAAGGAAAACGCTTTGTTGAGCACTTTCAATTAATCGACTTTATGAGCCTTCAGAGTGCTACTATTGGTGGTTTTGGCATTGACAAGCCCTTTATGTGTAATGGTGCGAACTTCGCTTATACAAAGAATTTCTTTGAAGAATTGAATGGTTTTTCGGGCAGTCAGCAGTATGCTGGAGGTGATGATGTTTTTCTGTTGCAAAAGGCAGTTAAGGCTACTGCTGAGAATGTGTTTTATTTGCGGTCAGAAGAACATTTGGTACTAACGCGTCCTGTCGAGCATTGGACTGCTTTTTTAAGCCAACGCATCCGTTGGGCATCAAAAACTAAGGCATACGAAAATAGTTTTGCCAAACAATTGGCTATCGTAATTTTCCTTGGCAACCTAGGTTTCTTAGTTGCACTTGGCGGATTGTTCTTTAGTTGGTATTTTATTGGTTTTATAATCCTGAAAATTGCTATTGACTTAGTTTTAATTGGGCAAACCCGCAACTATGCTCAACCACTAAACAAATTCACCGTTTTATTATCCTGCCTGATTTACCCGTTTTTAAGTACAGTTATTGTTGTTTTTGTGTTATTTTTCAATCGATATAGCTGGAAAGGAAGGCAGTATAATATCTAGCCTACGACTTGATGTCCACTTTTATAAAAAACTTATCTAGCGCTACTTTAATTTCACTCATTTCAAGCTTTTTAATTTTATGAAACTGTCGCTTTTCTTCAGGATTTAACCGAATGGCTTTTCCGTTAATGCTTAACTCTACTGGCATAGCGAAGCCTCTGACATCCGCTTTCCATGAATAATAAAATCCTTTTTTAGTGATTTTGATTTCTAGCTCAGGAAGAGCAGTATGATAGATATATTGCTCAAATACAGGCCTTAAATTCATCTGACTTTCATTTGTAAAGAAATCAATCACATCATCAGCTACAATGATTTGGTGTTTGAAATGATTGGAATAATCCAGCAGTAATTTCCACCACTTCTCATCGTCATTCACTACGTGTCTAAGCGTGTTGAGCATCATTGCGCCTTTGTAATATACATCGGCATTGCTAGGTTTTATATTGACACCAAACTGACCTACCAATGGCTTTTGGTTTTGAACCAACTCGCTCTGTCCGTTGATGTATCGCATGGCTTTTTCATAACCAAACTGACATTCCACAAAAACGCTTTCGCTATAAGTAGTGAAACCCTCGTGTATCCACATATCAGCGATATCTTGGCTAGTGATTGAGTTGCCAAACCATTCGTGTCCCGTTTCGTGGATAATGATAAAATCAAACAACAATCCCACACCACTACTTGATAAATCTCTGCCTAAATAGCCTTTTTTGTACTTGTTTCCGTAAGCTACAGCACTTTGGTGTTCCATCCCTAAAAACGGTGTTTCGACTAATTTATAACCATCTTCCTGAAAAGGATAAGTACCGAATTTCTCTTGAAAACAGCTAAGCATTGGCTTTACATCTGCTTCAAAATGCCTTTTGGCTTTGGTTTCATTTTCTCTCAAAACGTAATAATCGATATCCAAGTCTTTTAGTTTGTCTGCAAAATGAACATAATCACCGATGTTGAGTGTAATATTATAAGAGTTTATCGGGTTTTTGACCTCCCAAACCCAAGAAGTAAGATTTTCATCTATCTTTTGTGAACTTACTAGCCTGCCGTTGCTTACTGCTACTAAGCCATCAGGAACGCTGAGTTTAATTTTTGCTCCCCAATCGGGCTCGTCGCTTTGAGAATCTTTACACGGATACCATAAGCTCGCTCCCGTGCCTTGCACAGCAACACCCACGAAGGGCTTTCCGTTAGCATCCATGCTCCACACAAAACCTCCATCCCAAGGAGGATTTATAGCTTCAACGGGTTTTCCATAATAGCTAAATTCAAGAGCATGTACGCTCCCTTTTTCTAATTCTGTCGGAAAATGTAAATAAACGGCATCATACTTTCTTGTAAATTCTATTTTTCCGAAATCTCGAGATACAATTTCATCCACAACCATATTCTCAAACAAGTCCAATTGGATTTTATTAGTGGATTCTAAAACCTTAAAAGTAATCGTATTCGAACCAAAGATAGTTTTCTCTTCAATTCCGATAATTAGGCTAATGTCATACTTCAATACATCAAAACAAGTGCGTTCAAAAGGCAATCCGCCTCTAAGGGAATCTCGCTGAGTAAGATTTTGAGCAAAACCAAGTTGGCTAAGACTTGTCAGTAAGAGTACTAAGAATAGTTTGATTTTCATAGTAGTAGTATAAACCGATTATACACACAAAAGTAACTAAAAAAAGTGCCAACAGCAGTTTCCCGTTGAGCACTTTTATGTTTTGGCTTATTAAGAATAGCTTGGCTGATTCTTATGAGTAGTAGTAATTCTTTATACTCGTTTCCAAGTTTGCGTTCTACCTAAAAGAGAAATTCCTACGTAACCTCTTACTTTCAGAACGTCTTTTCCGTCTAAGCTCATCGAACATTTATATAGTTTTCCTTTGTTTGGATCGAGGATTTGTCCTCCACTCCATTCACTTCCGTCTTTAGAAAGTCCTTTGATAATCACTAGACCTAAGATAGGTTTGTCTTTATCACTACCTTTACAGTTTTGACATTTTGAGTCTCTTTTAGCAGGATTAAGGATCTCGATAACTTTCCCGTAGACTTTTCCTCCTTGTTCATAAATCTGAACGATGGATTTAGCTTCTCCTGTTTCGTCATCAATAGTTTTCCAATTCCCAATTACACTTTGTGCTTGAGCCATAAATGTTCCTAAAGCGAACACAACTAATAAAATTCCAAATTTTCTCATTTTCTTATTGTTTTAAGTTTTCGTTAAAAATAATACTTTTTTCTGATTTCAACCTATTAATTGTAGCATTTAGTTCGAAGCCTAATAGCAAAATCATACAATTCAACCAAATATATATCATTAAGACAAGAAGTGTGCCGATAGACCCGTACAGCTCATTGTATTTTGCAAAATGAAGCACATATATCCCAAAACCGTAGGAAGACAGGACGATTAGCAAGGTAGAGATAATCGCACCGATACTGATGAAAGATGATTTATTAAACTGTTTTGAGCCAAATTTAAAGATAATAGATATAGAAAACCAAAGCATTAATAACACAAGCGCATAGCGCAACAAAATCATGATAAAAACATTGTTCAGGTCAAACAAGTCAATATAATTTACTACAATTTCTGATATAACAATCAAGGCAACAGTAGAAATAACAACGAGTGAGAGCCCTACGCCTAAAGCCATCGAAACCAAATACTGCTTGAAGAAGCTACGAGTAATAGTGATGTGATATGAGTTCTCAAAACCTGAAAGCATTGAGTTTACGCCATTCGCCATCAAGAAAATAGCGAAAATACCCCCTGTCGAGAGCAAGCCCTTGTTAGAGTTATTCATAATATCTTTGATAATTCCGTAAATGGCATCAAAGGTGGTTGGCGGTACGTTTTGAGACAAGAAAGCAAAGAAATCATCTTGGAAATTATCCAACGGCATAAACGGAATCAGATTCAGAATAAACAGCAAAAACGGGAAAATTGCCATAAAGAAATTAAAGGCAATCGAAGCCGCTCTATTAGTAAAAGCACCTTCAACAATACCGATGATATACAGCTCTAAGATGGCATACAAGCTGAGTCCTTCTAGCCTCTTAAAGGTAATTCTCTTGGTCCACAAAACTAGATTTCGCAGGATCGGAATTTTATAAAATTTATGCGGTTTTGCTTCTGTCATATATCTTTAAAGCATTGTAATACAGCAACATATCTTATTCTACTTGTCAAATCGCTTTAAGGCTCAAATCCATATTATAGACCGAGTGCGTGAGTGCTCCAGAAGAGATATAATCAACGCCACATTCAGCATAAGCCCTGATAGTTTTCTCGTTAATATTTCCAGAAGATTCGGTTAGTGTTTGGTTTCCGATTAGTGCTACAGCCGCTCTGGTTTGTTCAAAACTAAAGTTGTCTAACAAGATTCTATAGACTCCTTTTGTGTCTAGAATTTCTTCTACTTCTTTAAGATCTCTAGCCTCGACAATGATTTTTAAATCTAAGTTGTTTTCTTTGAGATAAGCTTGTGTCTTCAGGATTGCTTTTGACATTCCCCCGGCAAAATCGATATGGTTGTCTTTGAGCATCACCATATCATAGAGAGCAAAACGGTGATTTTCTCCGCCTCCTATCTTCACTGCCCATTTCTCAATAGCCCTGATGCCTGGCGTTGTTTTTCTAGTATCTAATATTTTAGTGCCAGTTCCTTTTAGTAAATCTACAAAAAACTTAGTTTTAGTAGCTATTGCAGACATTCTTTGCATTGAGTTCAAGACTAATCGTTCTGCTTTTAAAATTGACTGTGAACTACCAGATACGTGAAATACGACATCGCCTACTTTTACTTCAGATCCGTCTTGGATAAAGGTTTCTATAACCAAATCTTTATCCACATAAGCAAAAATCATCTTTGCAAATTCTACTCCTGCGATGATTCCGTCTTCTTTTACCAGTAGTTTTGCTTTACCCTTAGCATCAGATGGAATGCAAGCCAATGAAGAGTGATCGCCGTCTCCTACGTCTTCTCTGATGGCGTTGGCAATGATTAAGTCGAGTTCGTTTTGGAATTGTTGTGCTGATATCATGGGTTCAATTATGAGTTTTTGTATATTATTTTTACTTTACTGATTACAAATATATTCATAAACAGAACTATTAAAAAACAAGTTCGCACTTATTAGGCTAAACGCAAACACAAATCCCGAATAATATTTGACAACTAGCGCGTTTTTTTATCTTTGTAAAAACTAAAGCCAATGTTTATAGACATAGATGATTCTTGGAAAAGCCTCTTGAAAGATACTTTTGAGGCTCCATATTTTGGAGAATTGATGGCATTTGTAGCCAGTGAATACCAAACCAAAACCTGTTATCCTCCTAAGCAGCAAATATTTGCTGCTTTTAACGCCTGTAAACTCCAAGATTTAAAAGTGGTCATCATCGGTCAAGACCCATATCACGGAGCTTCTCAAGCCAATGGTTTAAGTTTTTCAGTGAATGACGGTATAACACTGCCACCATCGCTCAGAAATATTTTCAAAGAAATCGAAACTGATTTACAGAAACCTTTTCCGAACTCAGGAAATCTAGAACGATGGGCAAACCAAGGTGTTTTGCTACTCAATGCAACACTTACGGTTGAGCAATCCAAGCCAGGAAGTCACCAAAACAGAGGTTGGGAAAGCTTTACAGATACCGTTATCAAAGCTATTTCTGAGAATAAAGAGAATATTGTTTTTCTGCTTTGGGGAGGATTTGCCAAAACTAAAAGTAAGCTCATCGACCCTAAAAAACACCATATTCTCACCTCGGGACATCCTTCACCAATGAGTGCTAATAGAGGTTATTGGTTTGGCAATAAACACTTTAGCACCTCCAACGCCTTCCTTAAATCAAAAGGAATTGCCGAAATAGATTGGTAAACTCTCCTTGAGATTATACGGCAAAGAAAGCTTCAAGTTCTTTGAGGGTTTCTTCTGAAGTCTGAATATCTTTCACGATTTCACCTTTGTTTAAGGCTACGATTCTGTTCGATACTTCCACCGTATGTGCCAAGTCGTGACTAGAAACCAAGATAGTAATATCAGGATTATCGGCTAATTCTTTGATCACTCTTTTGAGTCTGATTTGAGTGGTTGGATCAAGGTTTGCGAAGGGCTCATCAAGAATAATCACCTCAGGATTACCGATAAGCGCAGCGATTATCCCTACTTTCTTTTGGTTTCCTTTTGATAAATCTCTCAGGTATTTTTTGCCACCTAAGATCTCATCGTTAAAAAAGTCGTTGTATTTGCTGAGAAGTGAATCAATATCCGCTTTGTTCTGACCTCTTAGCTCGCCTATGAAGTAGAAATACTCTTCTGGAGTCAAGTGTCCAATAAGGAAGCTTTCGTCGATAAAAGCAGTCGTGAATGGCTTCCAATCCTCGCTCATATCCACTCGAACGCCGTTGTTAGTGATATTTCCTGTCGTTGGACTGATTAAATCCAATAACAGGCTGAAAAAAGTAGTTTTACCTGCACCGTTGTTCCCCACAAGTCCGAAGCTCTCT
>CAZRCB010000037.1:0-16462 GCA_964598455.1 uncultured Flavobacterium sp. | reverse complement strand
GCGTTGTGCCTATCCTCACGAGAGCGTGGTGCTTTGTTGTCCTATGGTGATATAGCCCAATCCAACATCTTGAATGGTCTTAATCTTTCTTTATATTTTTGGGATATTTTCAAAAAACGGCACAGCCTCATCTATGGTCATCGCCAATACATCTGCAATAGACTTTCCTTTGAATCTAATCTCAAGAGTTTCTCTGTTAAATCGTTTACCGTAACACGAATCACATTCTACGTACACATCTGGCAAGAATCCCATTTCAATGGTTTTCACTCCAGAGCCTTCGCAGGTTTCGCAACGACCGCCTTTTACATTAAAGCTAAATCGCCCAGGTTTATAGCCTCTGATGAGTGATTCCGGAGTTTGTGTAAACAATTTTCTGATCTCTGCAAACACCTCTGTGTAAGTGGCAGGATTCGAACGAGGTGTGCGCCCAATCGGGCTTTGATCAATGGCGATTACTTTGTCAATATGCTCGAGTCCTTGAATTGATTGGTAGGGCAATGGTTTCTTTAACGCTTTAAAGAAATGTGCATTTAAAATAGGATAAAGCGTTAGGTTTATCAGAGTTGACTTTCCACTTCCTGACACACCTGTTACGCCAATGAGCATCCCAAGAGGAAATTCTACGCTGATATTTTTAAGGTTATTTCCGGTAACTCCGTCTATTTTCAAAAAATTTCCGTTGCCTTTACGTCTTTGGGAGGGAATTTCAATTTTCTTATAACCGTTGAGGTAAGATGCTGTTAGTGTATCTTTTTTGAGCATTTCTGCAGGTGTTCCCATGCTGACAATTTCACCTCCGTATTTACCTGCTTTCGGACCAATGTCGATGAGATAATCAGCTTCGAGAATCATATCCTTGTCATGTTCGACCACTAGTACGGAGTTACCAAGATCTCGCAGTTGTTTGAGCGAATAAATTAGTTTTTCGTTATCTCTTTGGTGCAAGCCAATACTAGGTTCGTCTAGGATATATAATACCCCAACGAGTTGAGAACCAATTTGTGTTGCTAATCTAATACGTTGTGCCTCGCCGCCTGAGAGCGATTGTGAGCTTCTGTTTAAGTTTAGGTAATTGAGCCCGACATCGAGCAGAAACCTGAGTCTTGTAGCTATTTCTTTGATTACCTCTTGAGCAATAATTTTTTGTTTATCACTAAGTTGTGTGTCTATTTCTGCAAACCATTGGTATAATTCCTCTATATCCATAGAGGCAAGTTGGGCAATGTTTTTTCCGTTTATCCTAAAGAACAAAGCTTCTTTTTTGAGTCTGCTCCCATGACAAGTCGGGCAGGTTATTTCGTCCATAAACTCCTCAGCCCAACGCTTAATAGATTGCGAACTGTTTTCTTGGTGTTGGTTTTTAATAAAGTTAGCCACGCCTTCGAAATCAATCTTATACTCTCTTGTGATTCCGATAACTTCTGACTTAATAGAGAATTTCTCATTTCCTCCGTAGAGAATGACATCCATAGCTTCTTTTGAAATATTCTCAATAGGATCTGAGAGTTTGAAGTCAAACTTTGCGCCAATAATTTCCAATTGCTTAAAAATCCAAGAGTTTTTGTACTCTCCAATAGGTGCGATTCCCCCGCTTTTGATGGATAGTTTAGGGTTTGTTATTACTTTGTTGATGTTGATCTCGTTAATAATTCCCAAGCCATTACAGTCTGGACAAGCGCCTTTGGGCGAATTAAACGAAAAGGTATTGGGTTCGGGATTTGGATATGAAATTCCTGTATCTAAGCACATCAGCGTTCTGCTGAAATAGCGTACTTGCTGGCTTTCGTGTTCTAGTACCATCAGTATATCTTCACCGTGGTACATAGCTGCATTGATGCTTTCTGCAAGGCGATTGTCAAGGTCAGAGTTAGTGCTAACCTGAAGTCTATCTACTACGATTTCGATGTCATGGGTTTTGTAGCGATCGAGTTTCATACCTCTTTCAAGATCTACTATTTCTCCATCGACACGTACTTTGATAAAACCTTGTTTGATGATTTGTTCGAAGAGTTCTCTGTAATGTCCTTTTCTAGAACGAATCACCGGAGCTAATATCGATATGCGCTTTCCTTCATATTGTTCGACAATGAGTTCCTTGACTTGTTCATCGGTATAGCTGACCATCTTTTTGTCAGTATTATAGCTATAAGCATCTGCTGCTCTTGCATACAAAAGCCTTAGGAAATCATAAATTTCAGTAACCGTACCGACTGTTGAACGCGGATTCTTGTTGGTCGTTTTTTGTTCGATAGCAATAACAGGCGAAAGCCCGTCTATCTTGTCAACATCTGGGCGTTCAAGTCCACCTAGAAACTGTCTTGCGTAGGCAGAGAAGGTTTCTATATATCGTCTTTGTCCTTCGGCATAAATTGTATCGAAAGCCAAAGATGACTTCCCTGAGCCCGAAAGCCCTGTAATGACAACTAACTTTTCTCTAGGAATAGATACGTCTATATTCTTTAGGTTATGGACTCTAGCTCCATAAACTTCTATATATTCTTGATTATCTGACATAAGTTTTGGGCAAAAGGCAAAGATACTTTATTAAGTCGGAAATCTGAAGCTGATTGGCATAAAGTCTTTAACGCTAAGAACGAGTTAACTCCGACTAAATAGACTCATAGCAAAACTATGAGCCTATCATTTGTCGAAGAAAACTACACAAAACAAAACTTAATAAATCTGGGAATAGACTATAATTATAGAAAAGAACTCGCTATAGTAATAAAATAGCACAACACTTGTCGAGATGTTGAATAAAAGAATCCAACCCTTATATTTATGATAAGTGATCAAGAAAACTCTGTCGTATATACTTAAAGAGATCTAAAAAGTACCTGATGTAAAGATTATTGCCCATAACTTCTTTAACTATGTATGAATCTATACTGCAAAGAGAAGAATTTTGATTTTTATTTCAAAAAATCAATCGTTACAAAATCGTTACATTATTATCAACAAGCATAACTACCTCAAAAACAGGCGTTAAATCCCGTCTATTAATTGATCTAAATCATCGTCACTGATGTTATACTTTTTTTTGATCCTATACTTATAGAGTCGAACAGTATCGAACTGAACCGCTAACAAGCTCGCTATTTCTCTTGAATTTAGGTTCATTTTGCGCAAGACAATATATCTTATTTCAGACTCGGTAATCTCAGGAAGTTTTGTCTTTAGGTTGTCGATGAAGTTTTCGTGTACGTTTATGAAAGCCCTTTTAAACTGAACCCACTTATCTGAGGTAATGATTGCCTGAGACAGCAATGAATTCAGATAAGCAACCCTTTCTTGGGTTACTTTATCCTCTCTACCATTTTTTTCGAGTGATTCTAGCTCATTCTGAATTTGCTGGATTTCTTCATTTTTCTTTAAAAGCGAAAGAGTTATCTTCTCTAGCTTTTCAGAGGCTTCTTTCAATTGATTTTGCACTTGCTGCTTTTCTAGCTCCAACTGTATCTTTTTTTGTTTGTGTTGGAGTTTTTGCTTTTGTATAAGCACAATAAATATGAATACTAGTAATATAATTATAGCTATAGAGCTAATCCATACGATAACACTGATTTTCTTCTGGCTTTCAAAAGCTTCTTTTTCGTGATTATACTTCTGAATTGCTTCTTTATAGCTATAGCTTTCGATGAGTTCAGCTTTTATGAGAGCATTTGCTTTTTTGGTCATCAAGACGACAGAATCCATAAGCACATAGGCCTTGTCTAAGTTTCCCTTTAATTTTTCAGAATGAGCTCTAAGATGTAAGATTTGATCGTACCGCAACACCTTACTTTTTTCTTTAACTAACCTCAACAATTGCTCTATTGCAACCACCTCACTTTTAAAATCCTCTTCTTTGTTGAGGTGAATATAGATCATCGCTTGTAGTCTATGTTTCTTTAGCAGTACATCAACCGTTTCCTTGTTGTCATCAGGACTAAGTGTCCAGTTTAAGCTGCTCAAAGCATTATCGTACTCGTTCTTAAAAAGGTATATTTCTGCCAGATTGTTCAGTGCAACACATTCCCAAATCTGATAATCAGCGTTTTTGGCCATTTCGTAAACCTTTTTAAAAACACTTATAGCGGTATCTAAGTCACCCTTATTCTTATATATCATCCCTTTGGTATTAAGGATATTTAGCGGCAACTGCGGATAATAGGATTGTGCGGGTTCTTTCTCAGCTAGATTGATAAACTCTAAGGCAGCCTTGCTGTAATCAACTTGATAATAGACATAGGCAATGTTATACAGGAGCTCTTGTTTGTCCGGAAGGTCTTCTTGAGAGAGCAGTTTTATAACCTCATAAGATTGGCTCAGTTTCTCAATCGCCTTTGGATAATCTTTTAATTCATAAAAGTAATGAAGTCCGATGGCTTGGTATATTCTAGCTTGAAGTTGCTGTATTCCCGAAGCAGTAATTTTATGCTCTAAAACTTTTATCTCTTCTAAATACGTTGGATATCCTCTTGAAGACAGAAAATTATACTTCAAAAAGTCGGCTTCTAAAAGGAGTTGTTGATCGCCTGCTTTCTGTGCAACTTGTCGAAGTTTGGCTACCTCAGTAAAATAGGCAACAGAATCATCTCGGATTTGCGTTGCACCATAAAATCTTTCGTGAATGAAATCATGCCACTTTTCTCTTTTGGAATGCACTATATGCGTATAATCCTGAGCTACAGCCTGAACTGCTGATAACAGCAGCATAAGAGAAAAAATCCTTTGTAGGAATATGGCATGCATATAGAAACAACTAAATTTTGCTAAATTATAAAAACTTTACTTGTTAAAAACAATTTCACAGTATTTAATTACAATTTAAAGGCTAATGCAGATAATTATACAATGTTTATGACAAAAACATAGTTGCTAATATTTTTATGTTTTTTTTAGATATACATTCCTAAAGTACGACTATCATATGATAAAATTAGAGTATTCATAACGTTAAAAAGACAGAATAAGCACTTCGTATTTAGCAAAAAAACTCTCTAAGGGCAATATTTTCACTAAAAAAAATAGAATATAAGTGTTTTGTAAAACCAAAAAATATTTTTATAAATTAGCATAATCTAAAAACAAACCATCTAACTTAATACCAAAATTTATGAAAGGTAAATTACTTTTAACCGCCTTGCTGACAGTTTCTTTTATGTGGAGCAACGCACAAGAGCCTTCGCTTTTCGGCAAGCAATTTGACCTCGAAAAGATACAAGAATCACAAGGAATCATCAGGTGTGCTTCGTATGAATACGAACAATACCAAAGACAACTAGGTACGCAGCAAGGCACAATTGACCAATTTGAGGCTTGGCTAGCGCCCAAAGCAGCTGCCTACAAGTTAGCTTTGACCAACCCTGATATGATGATGAGTGAAGACGTCATCACGATTCCGGTAGTTGTACACATACTTCACAACAACAAGGCATATGGCACAGATGAGAACATCACTGACGAACAAGTATTTTCGCAGATTCAAGTCTTAAACGAAGATTTTAGACGTCTAGCAGGTACACCGGGCTTTAATACCACTGCCGTAGGAGCTGATGTGAAAGTAGAGTTTTGTTTGGCGCAACGCACCCCAGACGGGCAACCCACAAATGGCATAAATCGCATTAACCAAGCACCACCTGTCGGAGGCTATGGGATTGATCTGCTTGAGGGTTCAAATATAGATGACATAAAACCTGCAACACAATGGAATCCAGAACAATATTTTAATGTATGGGTAGTCGAGGAGATGATTTTTACGTTTTTCGGAATACCTTTAGGAGAAATATTAGGAATTGCCCAATTCCCAGTTGCCTCAACCTTAGACGGGCTCGAAGAAGATGGGCTTCCAACAGCAGCAAATACCGATGGTGTTGTTGTAGGTCACAAGCACTTTGGCTCTCAAGACATCTATCCTGCTGGTACCTATGCAGATGGAAGAACAGTCACCGGAAGAACACTTACGCACGAGATTGGACACTGCTTAGGGCTTAGACATATTTGGGGAGACACTGACGATTGTACCACTGACGACTTCTGTGCAGATACGCCAAACGCTACTGACCAACTTACAGAGTGTGTCTTCAGAGCTTCATGCGGAGTAGAAGAGATGAAAGAAAACTACATGAACTATACTCCTGAAGACTGCCAAAACATCTTTACCCAGGATCAAAAGGTCAGAATTCGTACTGTATTGACCAATTCACCAAGAAGAGTTAGTCTGGCGACCTCACCTGCCTGTACACCGCCTTCGGCTAGTATTGACCAGACAATGTTACTTGAGGATATCAGAATTTCCCCAAACCCGACAAAAGACTTCCTGAACATTACTACTATCAACTCTAATCTTCCGGACAGCTACTCTATATATAACACCATAGGTCAGCTCGTCAAGACAGCTAATGTCACTACAGACAATGACTTGAGAATAGACACTTCCGCTTTGTCCAATGGCGTATATCTAATCAAAATAAACAAAGATAGAAAATCAAAAACCTTGCGTTTTGTGAAACAATAACACTTGATTCTCTTGTGTTTTATCGAAGCAGCTGGAATTTTTCAGCTGCTTTTTTTGTGGGTAAACTCCTGAATCAACGAAAATGCTCAGGCTGCGGAAAAAAGTTAAAAAAGAGCTTAAAGACATGTATTTTTGTAACTTTGAACACTACCAAAATAAATCTCACTAAGAATGAAAAAATTTTCTTCTATTTTAATTGTATTTCTTTTCATAAGCTGTGCTGAACTTCAAAGCATTGCAACTCAACTTCCTCAAAACAGTCCTGTAGGCACTATGGATATTAGCAACGGACTCAAAGAAGCACTAAATAACGGTATCTCAAAACAAGTAACCAAACTCACAGCTACCGATGGTTTTTTCGGTAACGAATTGGTGCGTATTGCACTACCAGCAGAGCTTCAGAAAGTAGACAAAACACTCAGAGATCTAGGGTTCACTTCATTAGCCGACCAAGGGCTTCGCGTGCTAAACAGAGCTGCTGAAGAAGCTGTAAAAGAGGCTGTACCAGTGTTTGTAGATGCGGTTAAAAAAATGTCATTCGCTGATGCTAGGGATATACTGATGGGTGCGGACAACTCTGCTACGAACTACTTACAGAATACTACTTCTAAGGCGTTATATTCTAAGTTTAATCCGGTGGTAAAAAAATCCTTAGGCAAAGTAGGCGCAGATAAAGTATGGCAAGAGATTATTGGAAAATATAATCAGCTGCCATTCGTCGTTGACAAGGTAAACCCTAACTTGACCGATCATATCACTAACCAAGCTATGGAAGGCGTGTTTACTATGATTGCCTTAGAGGAAAAAGACATCCGGAACCAAGCTAGCTCAAGGACATCTGATTTGCTAAAAAGAGTATTTGCATTACAAGACTATAAATAACTAAAAGGTGCCAGAGAGAACAAGATTTTTTCAGAAAAAAGCAGAAAAGGCGATATACTTTAGTATTTTCGGTAATGTACTGCTTGCTGGTTGTAAGTATCTCGCTGGACTTTTCGGAAATTCATACGCACTAATAGCCGATGCTATCGAATCAACTACAGATGTGTTTTCGTCGCTGTTAGTATTGTTCGGAATCAAGTACGCTAACCGTCCTGCCGATGAAAATCATCCGTATGGACATGGCAGGATTGAACCACTTATTACCTTTTTGGTAGTTGGATTTCTGATTATATCTGCTTTGTATATTGCCATAGAAAGCATACATAATATACAGACACCACATCAATCTCCTAAATCCTGGACGCTTTTGGTCTTAGGAGCAATTATTATCTGGAAAGAACTCTCCTATCGCATCGTACTCAAAAAGAGTAAAGAAATTAAGTCATCCTCACTCAGAGCAGATGCTTGGCACCACCGAAGTGATGCGATAACCTCGGTTGCGGCTTTTATTGGTATTTCGATTGCGCTGTATATGGGCGAAGGCTACGAATCTGCTGATGATTGGGCAGCGCTTTTCGCCTCTGGTTTTATACTCTATAATTGTTATAGAATCTTCAGACCCGCCCTAGGAGAAATCATGGACGAGAATATGCATACAGAGTTTATCCAAAGTATAAAAGAAAAATCTACAGAGGTCACAGGCGTCATCGGAATCGAGAAATGTATGGTCAGAAAAGTAGGCACAAAATACCAGGTAGATTTACACCTAGTAGTTAATGCAGAAATCACCGTCAGAGAAGGACATCAGATTTCTCATAACCTAAAAGACCACTTACTCTATGAACTACCCGAAATTGCCGATATTCATATTCACGTAGAACCTGACTTTTTAGAGATCTAATTATCAACCTCCTTAGAGTCTTTCAGACTTTGTAATAAGACTATATCAAGCGATTATTAACATTTTTTTCAACAAGTGTTCTCTTGGCTGGTACCAATATATTTAACTATGTTTCTTATAATTAATCTTTAAAAAAAATATCATGAAAAAAAACTTTACTATCTGTAGCATTTATGTTTGCTACTATCGCTGGTGTTAACGCACAAACTATTTTATCTCAAACTAACAACCAACTTCCTGATGATGGTGGAGTTGCATGTGTTCAACAAGGCGTTGGTATGGGGGCTGCTAGTTATTATAGAGCTTACACGCTTACTTCTGATTTCACTGTAGGTTCGGTAAAATTCGGAATTGGAAGTGTAGTAGGTACTGGAGTTGAACTAACTGCAAAACTTCAGTCTAGCTCAGCAGCATTCCCTGGATCATATCCTGCTGGATTAACTGAAGTAGGTTCAGGAACTTTAACTGTCACTTCTGCTGATGATTTATCTTTAGTATCTATTCCTGTTTCAGGAACATTTACAAGCGGAACTATTGTAGTTGTTGAGATTACATATGCTTCTACATTACCTGCTGACGGAGGAAACGGAACATTAGTTTAACCTGGAATTACAGCAACTGCAACAGCGCCTGGATATATCTTAGCTGCGGGTTGTGGTATTAGCACACCATCTACTTTTTCTACTATCGGCTTCCCTGAAAACAACATTATCATTGACCTAGTAGAAGGAACTGCTGGAACTGAAGATTTCTCAAATGCTAAATTCTCTGTTTACCCAAACCCTGCTAATGACGTAATCAACATCTCTAATTCTGCTGACGTTATCAATGCAGCAACTATCACTGATCTTAACGGAAGAGTAGTTAAACAAGTAGTTTTAGGTGCAAACGAAGCGCAAATCAACATTGCTGATTTGTCTCAAGGAGTTTATATCTTAAATGCTTCTGCTAACGGTAAATCAATTACTGAGAAAATCGTTAAGAGATAATTTCAGATTATTTAAAACATATACGAAAAAGCAAGCTTCTACAGCTTGCTTTTTTATTTTCACCTATTCCATAAAGAAATTAAATTTGATAATCTATCTTGTTTTTTTGTTTTTTTTATTTATCTTAGCGCCATTAAACTTTTAAAACTTTATATTATGAAAAAAAATTTACTATTAGCTTCTCTTTTTGCAGGAAGCTTATTTACGATGAATGCTCAAACCGTTCTTTTTGAAGATAGCTTTGAGACTTATGATGATTTTGCAATTGAAAACATTTCTCCTTGGACATTGGTAGATGCCGATGGTGCATTGTACAACTATACCATTCAAAACTATACTTTTCCTAATGGAGGAGAGATACCTTCGTTTATTGTTTTCAATCCTTCTTTAACTACACCTGCATTAACGGGGGATACTGCTCAAGCTCATTCAGGAGATAAATATATGGCTGCATTTGCTTCTTATAATTTAAATGCTGCTGGAACAGCTGCTGTTCCAGTTAATCAAAGTGATTGGTTAATTTCTCCTCAAATTACGTTAGGAGATTCTGGAAATACGGTTTCTTTTTGGGCTAAATCATACACAACTCAATATGGAAATGAACGCTTTAGAGTATTGGTTTCAACAACAGACACTGATTTAGGAAGCTTTACTGCTATTACAACAGGAAATTATGTTGAGGCAACTTCTACTGAATGGACAGAATTTTCTTATACACTTCCTGCCGACTATAACAGTCAGTCAGTTTATATTGCAATTGAATGTATGTCTTTTGATTCGTTTATCTTTATGGTTGATGATTTCTCTGTAACAACTACAGGAAACGCTTCTGTAGATACTGCATTAGCTGGTTCATTCTCTGTATATCCAAACCCTACTAAAGATGTATTAAACATCGCTAACAGCATCGGAGCAGAAATCAATACAGTAACAGTTTCTGACATCAACGGAAGAACAGTGAAGCAATTTGGTTCTGTATCTCAAATCAATATTGCTGATTTAAATGCAGGAGTTTATTTTGTAAACATCTCTTCTAACGAAGGAAGCTTGACCAAAAAAGTTGTAAAACAATAATTTTTCAGGTCTTAATAAATTTTAAAAAATCCCGAGCATTAACGCTCGGGATTTTTTTTGCTTTATGATGCTCTAGCTTAGTATTCTAAAATTGTCTGAATCATCTTTTTAGGCAAACTAGCCAACACCAATTCATAGGAATGATCTATCAGTTTTAGGATTTCTCCATCAGATAGGTCTTTGTTGAAGAAAACAGAATTCCAATGCTTTTTATTGAGATGATAACCAGGTGTTACAGCTTCAAAAGTAGCCCGAAGCTCTACAGCATAGTCAGGATTACATTTGAGGCTTACAGACGCACTACTGTTCTCCCAGTCTTTTAACGAAGTTAAGGCAAATATCTTTCCGCCTACTTTAAAAACCAAAGTATCTTGATCAAATGGAAGGTCTTCTGTTGCTGCTTTTTTAGACAGACAGTAAGTATAAAAGTGCTCTAAATCCATATCGCTATAAAAAACAAAGGCTATCTTTTCAGATAGCCTTTATGATAAATTATTATCCTTCTTGTATAATTCGCATTTGCTCTTGGAATTCCTCCATATAAGCCTCAAAGCCACCAGCCGCGATAATCTGCATAATTCCTACAGCTAACATAATAACCCCTAACACGATACCGATAATACTCAGTATTTTCCCAGCTTTAGCATTGTCAAAGCCATTATAAACACTAGGATCAGCATTGTGTAAAGCAATAGCTTTATTAGCCAATACGAGCCCGATAACACCAATTACACTTCCTATAATCGAGCAACAACAAGCAAAAACAACTGATATAATTCCTAATACTAAAGATGCTGTACTGTTTGGTAATTTTTCTCTTTCCATATCTATTTTTAGTTTGGATTAAAACATTTGCTAAATAAGTTTATAAAAATAAGCCACAACCATCGTAACGGCTGTAAGGATGCCAAAAATAATAATTAATTTGTGATAAGAGCGACTTTTGTCAACAAAGTTTAGCCCCACAACAATCAGAAAAATAATAAGTGGATAAATTGCAGGATACATATAAAAAGCAGCAACAAACTCGCCTTCTATAAGCAAAGCAATAGCGCGTTGTATGCCACATCCCATACAATCACCTCCAAATATCATCTTGTTTGTACAAGGCAACATATACTCCTCCATAACAAAAAATAAAATTAGTTAGCTATGCAATTTTACTAAATAAAAACGAACTACAGGCTATAAATCGGAGTTTTTCCGTTTAACTTTTCTATATTTGAACACAAAATAAAATCGATGAAAAGAATTCTTTATTTGATAGTAATACTTGCAGGAGTAGTTGGGTTTTACGAACAAACAAGTCCAGAGCCCAACCCTTGGATATCTGCGCTAAGCATTGCTGTTTTTATGCTCGGACTCTTGTTTTTAAGTCAGAAAGCCACGCGCAATTCACCTTCAAATTCTGAGAACCATGAAGACAATAAATAAGGGAGACAAAGTAGCTGTCCTTGATGACGATCTGAGCGGGATTGTCACCGAAATCAATGGCGACCTATTGAGGGTTACGACTGATGATGGCTTTGAATTAGAATTCAAAACCACTGAGGTTATCAAAATCGGAGAAGAACTATCTAAGTCGGCAATATTTAATATTCAGAAGATTTTAGAAGAAAAGAAAGAGCCAGAAAAAAGGTCGTTTAGCAAACAAAAAAAAACAAGCACAGCTGAGGTTTCATTTGATTTACACATCGAAAAACTCGTTCCGACCACCAGAGGTATGCAGGCCTACGACATGCTAGAGCTACAGATCGAAACTGCGCAAAAACACATCGATTTTGCCATTAAAAACAGAATACCTAAGATCGTTTTGATTCACGGTGTAGGCGACGGAAGACTAAGAATCGAGATCGAATATATCCTCAAAAGATATGAAAACCTCTGGTTTCAGGAAGCGAACTTTCAGCGCTACGGAAAGGGAGCAATCGAGATTAACTTTAGGCAAAATGCCAAACGCATATTCTAGAAAATATTAACCATAAATCCTTTGAGCACGTTGAAGAGTCCAGTTGTCAAATTTCTGCTATTTTTTTCTCTCTTTTGCATAGCGCTTTATGTCGCTTTGCGCCTTCTGAGTCAGGGCGTATTCAGTCAGTATGATTTGTTTTACAGCCCAATGGCCATCGTCATTTTTTTGTATCTATCGACAATTGCTATTTTTATGTCCGTTAATTTTATACATCAGAACTTTCCTGACAAATCTGGCTTTGCCTTTATGGCACTAGGTATGTTGAAGATGTTTGCCGCTGTGGTCTTTTTGATTCCGCTCATACAATCAGAAATTGAGGATAAGATTCCCGCAACATTGTTTTTCTTTGGTGCATATTTCGTAGTTTTGGCACTTGAGACCATAAATATCGTTCGTTTAGTCTCTAAGAATCAGAAGTTTTAGTTAGCCCAATTATTTTTTTTGGTTACAAAATAAAATAAAAGTTGATAGGTATTTTTCTATTTTGATTAAATGTGTACCTTTGCACGAAATTTCAAGGAATAGTATTATTCTAAATAAGTATAACGCTGAAATATTATGTCTGTTAAGAAAATCGTTTTATTGCTTCTTGTTGCCATTCCTTTTTTCGCTTTAGCTCAAGTGGAGCACACTGAGGAAAGTGGAGAATTCAACCCTACAGAACTTATCAACTCTCATATTGGTGACTCTCACGAATTCCACTTGTTTGATTGGAAAGGAGTTTCCTATTCAATGCCACTTCCGGTAATTCTCTGGACCGACAACGGATTAGTATCGTTCTTATCCTCAGAATTCCACCATGACAACGCAGGTGAGCACATCGTAGAGAAAGACGGACAAAGCTTCGTACGCCACAACGAGATTATTTATTATGCGGACAAATATGCTGAATTAGCAGAGGAGGACAAAGGCGCATTTAACTTTGATGCACGCCCGTTAAACTTCTCTATCACCAAGCAGGTATTTTCGATGCTGATGTCAGTAATCCTGATGTTACTGCTATTCACTGCGGTTGCTCGTTCGTACAAGAAAAACAAAATGGCTCCTAAAGGCCTTGCCGGATTCATCGAGCCGCTTATCTTATTTGTCAGAGATGACATTGCTATTCCAAATATCGGGAAGAAAAACTATGCTAAGTATATGCCTTATCTACTTACCGTATTTTTCTTTATATGGATCAATAACCTTATCGGACTTATTCCATTCTTCCCTTTTAGTGCAAACCTTACAGGAAACATATACTTTACATTTACATTAGCATTTATCACATTCCTGATAACCTCGTTTAGTGGTAACAAACACTATTGGAGCCACATCCTATTGCCACCTGTACCAAAATGGTTATACCCAATTATGGTGCCGGTTGAGATTATCGGTATGTTGACTAAGCCTTTCGCCTTGATGATTCGTCTATTTGCTAACATCACTGCAGGACACATTATCATCTTGAGCTTAGTATCGCTTATATTTATTTTTAAATCTGTTGCAATGTCACCGGTGTCGGGTATATTCGTATTATTTATGTCTGTGCTAGAGATGCTAGTTGCTGCGCTACAAGCTTATGTATTTACACTTCTCTCCGCTTTGTTTATCGGACAAGCTATTGAGGAGACAGACCACAGTCACGAGACTGATATGGACACTATTTAATTTTTGAGTTTTATTATTAACTATATAAATTTTTTATTATGATTTTAGCTGGAATTGGTGCTGGATTAGCTGTAATTGGTGCAGGAATCGGGATTGGAAGAATTGGAGGATCTGCAATGGATGCTATGGCACGTCAACCTGAAGCTGCTTCAAAAATTCAAACTGCAATGATTATTGCTGCTGCTCTTATTGAGGGTGTTGCACTATTTGCTGTGGTTGTTGCTTTGATTGCAAAGTAATTAGAAGCTACGAACTTTCTTGTAACGGTTGGTTACAAGAAAGTTTGTTTTTCAAAACAAAAAGATTTAGTAAATACGTTAAAACAATATATTTAATATCATACAACTATGCAATTAACTTCACCGGAAAGTCTAATTTTTTGGACTACTATAATCTTCATTGCGTTTTTGCTTTTACTCAAAAAACTAGCGTGGAAACCTATTCTAGGAGCTGTCAAAAGCAGAGAGGACTCTATTAACAACGCACTACTTGCGGCTGAGCAAGCTAAAAAAGAAATGCAAAACCTTCAGGCTGACAATCAAAAGTTGTTGCAAGAAGCAAGAGCAGAGCGAGATGCGATGATCAAAGAAGCTCGTGAGATCAAAGACAAAATGATTGCTGATGCCAAAGAAGAGGCACAAGCTTTAGGTCTTCAGCTAATCGAGCAAGCCAAAGCAAGTATCCAAAGCGAGAAAAACGCGGCTATGTCTGAACTTAAAAACCAAGTATCTTCGCTTTCTTTAGAAATTGCTGAAAAAGTATTGAAAGATGAATTGTCTAACACGGAGAGTCAGACTAAATTAGTCGATAAACTAATCGGAGAAGTTAGATTAAACTAATATTGATATGTCAAAAAGAGCAGCCCAAAGATACGCAAAAGCAATTATGGAGAGAACTCAGGCCAGTGGCCAGACAGCTCAAACCCATAAAGATATGCTCTTGATCGCATCTACTATCAAAGCTAATACTGAACTTAGCAACTTTGTAAAGAACCCTGTTTTTTCGACAGACACCAAGAAGGCAGCTTTATTAGAGATTTTCTCTGGAGTAAATGCTGATACAAAAATGCTGATACAACTGTTAGTAGAAAACAAAAGAGTAAGCATGTTAGGTACTGTAGCCGAAACCTACGGAGAGATCTACGATCAGGTTAACGGAATCCAAAAAATTCAGGTGACTACTGCCTTCCCTATCACAGCAGAGCTCGAGGCAAAAGTAATGGCTAAGGCACAAGAGTTTACCTCTAATACACTGATCATCGAGAACATCGTTGACACAGCAATCATCGGAGGATTTATCCTTAGAATTGGCGACAAACAATACAATGCTTCTGTTGCTGATAAACTGACAAGACTAAAAAGAGAATTAACAAACTAGATTTTATATCGCACTATGTTGTGCATAAATTATAAATAAGATGGCAGAAATTAAACCAGCTGAGATTTCAGCAATTTTAAAAAAGCAGATTTCAGGATTTGAGTCTTCTACTTCTTTAGAAGAAGTAGGAACGGTTCTAAACGTAGGAGACGGAATTGCTCGTATTTACGGATTATCTAACGTACAATACGGTGAGTTAGTCGAGTTTGAAAACGGACTAGAGGCAATGGTTCTGAACCTCGAAGAAGACAACGTGGGTGTTATCTTGTTCGGTCCTTCGACTGGAATCAAAGAAGGTTCAACTGCAAGAAGAACAGGTCGTATTGCTTCGCTGAAAGTTGGAGAAGAGATGTTAGGCCGTGTTGTAAACACTCTTGGTCAACCTATCGATGGTAAAGGAGCAATTGGTGGAACACTTTACGAAATGCCTCTTGAGAGAAAAGCTCCTGGAGTTATTTTCCGTCAACCGGTAACTGAGCCACTTCAGACAGGTATCAAAGCTATCGATGCGATGATTCCGGTAGGTAGAGGACAAAGAGAGCTTGTGATTGGTGACCGTCAGACCGGGAAAACTACGGTTTGTATTGATACCATCTTAAATCAAAAAGAATTCTACGATGCTGGAAAACCTGTATATTGTATCTACGTAGCTATCGGACAAAAAGCTTCGACAGTTGCCAATATCGCTAAAACACTAGAGGAAAAAGGTGCCTTGGCTTATACGATTATCGTAGCGGCAAACGCTTCTGACCCTGCTTCAATGCAAGTATATGCGCCAATGGCAGGTGCTGCTATCGGTGAGTATTTCCGTGACACAGGTCGTCCAGCGCTTATCGTATTTGATGACTTGTCAAAACAAGCCGTTGCATACCGTGAGGTTTCGCTTCTACTAAGAAGACCACCAGGACGTGAAGCTTACCCTGGAGACGTTTTCTATCTACACTCTCGTCTATTAGAAAGAGCTGCAAAAGTTATCAATGATGACAATATTGCCAAAAACATGAATGACCTTCCGGATTCGCTAAAGCCTATCGTCAAAGGAGGTGGTTCGCTTACAGCTCTACCAATTATCGAAACACAAGCAGGTGACGTTTCTGCTTATATCCCAACAAACG
>CAZRCB010000036.1:0-16695 GCA_964598455.1 uncultured Flavobacterium sp. | reverse complement strand
CACGCATCGATTATTGATGGTGTTCGTTTGTGTAAAGCAGCACGTTACCGTTATCAGAATAATGATATGGCTGACTTAGAGGAACAACTTAAAAAAGCAAATGCAGAAAACAGACGTTTCAAAATCATTGTAACCGACGGAGTTTTCTCTATGGATGGGCTTTTAGCACCATTAGATGAAATTTGTGATTTGGCTGACAAGTATGATGCACTTGTGATGGTTGATGAATGTCACGCTACCGGATTTATAGGAGCTACCGGAAAAGGGACGCTAGAGGCAAAAGGAGTCATGGGAAGAGTGGATATCATCACAGGAACCTTCGGAAAAGCTCTAGGAGGTGCGATGGGTGGATATACTACAGGTAAAAAAGAAATCATTGAGATATTAAGACAGCGCTCACGTCCGTATTTGTTCTCTAACTCATTGGCGCCAGCAATTGTAGGCGCTTCGATTAAAGTTTTTGAAATTTTAGAAAGAGATACTAAACTTAGAGACAAACTCGAGGCAAATACTAAATTCTTTAAAGAAGGTATGAAAAAAGCAGGCTTTGATATTATTGATGGTGATTCTGCTATCGTGCCTGTAATGCTGTATGATGCACAACTCTCACAGACCATGGCAGATGAGTTACTCAAAGAAGGTGTGTATGTAATCGGATTCTTCTTCCCTGTAGTTCCTAAAGGTCAAGCGAGAATTAGAGTGCAACTATCAGCTTCTCACGAGCAAAAACACTTAGAAAAAGCAATTCAGGTCTTCGTTAAGGTCGGTAAAAAGCTTGAAGTTATATAATAATTGACGTTTTGTTTTGTTAATTGGCATTAACAGAGTAATTTTGCAGAATAAACTATATTTAAAAAAAACTTAAGTATGAAACATCTTAACAAACTTTTTGCGGTTGTGTTGTTAGCAGCTGGGCTTAACGTACAGGCTCAGGATGAGAACAATAAATGGGCTTTTAGTTTTGGTGCTAATGCGGTTGATACACGTGTAAGTGCAGCATCGCCAGTAGTAGACCAATTCTCAGAGTATTTTAATGTAAAAAAGAACTGGAACTTCCTTCCTGCAGTTTCTTATATGTCTGTTGACAGATATATCGGAAGCGGATTCTCTTTGGGAGTTACTGGGTCTATAAACAAAATTGACAAATTTGCTGAGTTCCGTGACGCAGCAACAGGTGAGTACTTCGTGTCTAACCCTGGAGATTTAGAGTATTACGCTATTGATGGAGCAATCAAGTATTCATTCCAAAACCTTATCGGTCTTAGTTGGTTTGATCCTTCTGCTCACATTGGTGGAGGTTATACCTTTATTGACAAAAACAGTGGAGGTACAGTTAATGGAGGTCTTGGAATTACTTTCTGGTTCACAGAAAACTTAGGACTTTCACTACGTTCTACTTACAAACATTCATTCGAAGATGTAAGAGAGATTATGCCTACGCACATGCAGCACTTTGCTGGACTTACTATTAAGTTCGGTGGAAGCGATAGAGACGGAGACGGAATTTATGACAAAGACGATTTATGTCCAGATGAGGCAGGATTAGCTGAGTTCCAAGGATGTCCTGATACTGACGGAGACGGAATCCCTGATAACTTAGACGAATGTCCGTACGAAGCTGGATCAGCTGAATTTAACGGATGTCCTGACACTGATGGTGACGGAGTTCCTGACCATAAAGATAATTGTCCAGAAGTAGCTGGACCAAAAGAAAACAATGGTTGTCCTTGGCCTGATACTGACGGAGACGGAGTATTAGATAAAGATGACAAATGTCCTACTGTTGCTGGACCAAAAGAAAACAACGGTTGTCCTTGGCCAGATAGAGACGGAGACGGAGTATTAGACAAAGATGACAAATGTCCAGATGTATTCGGTACTGTTGCAAACAACGGATGTCCAGAACTTTCTCAAGAGCACGAAGCTCAATTGAAACAATATGCTAAGACTATTTTGTTCCAATCAGGTAAATCTTCTTTCCAAAAAGCAAGCTACACTGTATTGAACTCAATTGTTTCTATCCTAAAAGAATACCCAGGAGCTCAATTCACTATTGATGGTCACACTGATAGCACAGGGTCTAAAGCCCTTAACCAAAAACTTTCTGAAGAGAGAGCAGCTGCAGTTAAAGACTTCTTAATCGAGAATGGAATTGACAAGTCTAGATTAACTTCTAACGGATACGGACAAGATAGACCAATCGATACTAACAATACGGCTAAAGGTAGAACTAACAACCGTAGAGTTGAAATCAACTTAGTAAAATAATATAACTATTGTTGTACTAAAAATTCAAGAGGCTGCCCGAGAGGACAGCCTCTTTTTTTATGTTCTGAAGTTAAGTTACTCCTGCTTATGCAGATGTCTATAGTTCTTTTGTTTGCTTCAAATAATTTGTATCAAAGTACAACTATAAATAATTAGGTTCTTCTTGTGACTTACTCAGGTCATTTTTTTTGGTTTATGATGCTCTTTCTGTAAAGTTCATAAGTATGTAAGGCTAATTCTATATTATGCTAGAATTGGCCTTAAAACAATGGTTTTGAATGAAGAAAACTAATAGCAGAGCTGACTTGTCAGGTTGTGTATAGAGGTATTACCTCTTAGGATGTGAATTTTGAGGATAATACTTCTGAGGTTTCAAAAGTTGTTTTTTTAAAGTTAGGAAAATAGACTTAGAGCAGATTTAATAGCGATTAAAAAAATATTAACCAAAAAAAAGAGTCCGTGTCATCTTGATGACACGGACTCTTTTTGTATAGTACAGGATATAGTTTGTTATATTTTGAACGTCACCACTGGTCTTACGGCGCTGTTCACGATGTCTTCACCGATACTTCCGTTGAGGTAGTGGTTGATTCCGGTTCTACCGTGTGTTCCTACCCCGATAAGGTCAGTGTTGACGCGGTTAGCGAAGTTTAGTACGCCTTTCTCAACACTATAATCATTATAGACGTGCATAGAGTAGTTTTCTAACTCTGGGAATTCAGTTAAGAAACCAGTAATTTTTTTCTCAGCCTCATCTGTTGATAAGAAACGCCCTGGGGTGTTGATCATCAATAGTTGCATATCTGCTCCGAAAGCTTTTGCAAAAGCAATGGCTTTCTTAAATGGAGCTTTGATTTCTGAGCTAAAGTCAGAAGCAAAAACAAATTTGTTTATATCTTGAATGTTGAGTTCTTTTTTGACAACTAGTACGGGAATGTCAGAGGTGCGCACTACTTTCTCAGTATTTGATCCAACGAAGAAGCCTTGAACTCCAGAAGCACCATGCGAGCCCATAACAACTAAATCGATGTTGTGCGATTGACTTGCTTTGATAATTCCCTCAAACGCTCTTTCAAACTGAACCGCTTCAGTAACAGGAATTCCTTCTAAGAACGGACTTGATTTTACTTCATCAAAACGCTCTCTAGTTTTTTTAAGAAAAAACATTACCTCAGGAATATCTCCTCCTCCGCCAGAGATTTTGTCTACTACCTGTCCTGGCAATTCTAACATATGAAGTAGAATGATTTCTCCGTTATTTTTTTTAGCGATTTGGGCAGCTGTCTGAAGGGCAAAGTCTGCATGTGTTGAAAAGTCTGTAGGTACAAGGATTTTTTTCATATTCTATTAATGATAAAGTTGGTTGTGATGTAAAATTTTCCGCAATAAAGATAAGGAAAAAACTTGTAACTGCCTTAAGTGTTCAGAATAATTTTATTATTAGCAAGAATAATATAGCTATTAGTTTTTGTTTGCTTATTTTTGCACTAATTTTAAAAAAATGATTATGAAACCAGATTTGTTCCAAGCACCTGACTATTATTTACTTGACGAATTACTTTCAGATGAACATAAATTAGTACGTGATGCTGCCCGTTCGTGGGTGAAGAGAGAGGTGTCTCCGATTATAGAAGACTATGCACAAAGAGCAGAATTCCCAAAACAACTAATCAAAGGATTAGGAGAGATAGGAGGATTCGGTCCTTATATCCCTGTTGAATACGGAGGAGCAGGACTAGACCAGATTTCTTACGGACTTATTATGCAAGAAATCGAAAGAGGAGACTCGGGTGTACGCTCAACATCATCTGTACAATCTTCACTTGTGATGTATCCTATTTGGAAATACGGAACTGAAGAGCAAAGAATGAAATACTTACCAAAACTTGCTACAGGGGAGATGATGGGGTGTTTCGGTCTGACAGAGCCCGATCACGGATCTAACCCAGGGGGAATGACCACTAACTTCAAAGACAAAGGAGATCACTATTTGCTAAACGGAGCAAAAATGTGGATCTCTAACGCGCCCTTTGCAGACATCGCTGTAGTTTGGGCAAAAGATGAGTCAGGAAGAATCCACGGACTGATAGTTGAAAGAGGAATGGAAGGATTCACAACGCCAGAAACTCACAACAAATGGTCACTTCGTGCTTCGGCAACTGGCGAACTTATTTTTGACAACGTAAAAGTGCCGAAAGAAAACCTATTGCCAGGAAAATCAGGACTCGGAGCACCACTTGGCTGTCTAGATTCTGCTAGATACGGTATTGCTTGGGGAGCTATCGGAGCAGCGATGGATTGTTATGATACAGCACTCAGATACTCAAAAGAGAGAATCCAATTTGATAAACCCATCGGTGCAACCCAATTGCAACAAAAGAAATTGGCTGAGATGATTACAGAAATCACCAAAGCACAATTATTGACTTGGAGACTTGGGGTACTTAGAGAAGAAGGCAAAGCAACTTCTGCCCAAATCTCAATGGCAAAACGCAACAACGTAGATATGGCACTCAATATCGCCCGTGAAGCAAGACAAATGCTCGGCGGTATGGGAATCACAGGTGAATACTCGATTATGCGTCATATGATGAACTTAGAATCAGTGATTACCTACGAAGGAACTCACGATATCCACTTACTGATCACAGGAATGGATGTTACAGGTTTCGCTGCATTCAAATAATAAAAATAGGTTAACAAAAACCTCGGAATAGCTTTTCGAGGTTTTTTGTTAGCTATCATTTATAAACACATACATTTATGGATGTTGTATTATAAATATATTTCTTATAAATGAAACAAGCTTTAGCTCCATACATACCTGAATTTACCTTAGATGCTGTCTTTGAGCTCATCAAGAGCAATCATGTACACCTAAAGATTGTGAACCAAAGAAAAACGCGTCATGGAGATTATCGAAGACTACAAAACGGATCGCACCAAATTACGGTGAATGCAAGCGAAAACAAGTACCGCTTCTTTATTACCCTAATTCACGAAATTGCACATCTAGTAGCCTTTGAGAAATACGGCAAAAATATCTTGCCTCACGGACCAGAATGGAAACACACTTTTCAGCAATTGATGGTTCCATTTATTAGACCAGAGGTTTTCCCGAGTCAATTATTGCCTTTGTTGGCAAGGCATTTCAGAAATCCGAAAGCCAGTAGTGATACCGATGCAACATTGGCTTTAGCTCTAAAACAATTCGACCCACCCAATGATAAAAGCTATGTGTTCGAAATTCCGTACGGCAGTGTTTTTAGGATTCACAACGGCAAAATATTCAAGAAAATAGCCATCAGAGTCAAAAGGTATGAATGCCTAGAAATTGCCACCGGAAAAATTTACCTCTTTAATCCGAATGCTGAAGTAGAACTCATCAAAGCATAAAGCAGAAATCTATTTTTTCTACCCAATCTAGTTTGCCAATATTCTGTACCTTTGTGCCAACGCAATACAATAGGTTATGAGCAGAAGAATAAAACTAATTTGGGACTTTAGAGGACCAGATGCCCTACATACAGCTGAGCACCACCAAATACATCTAGACGAATTTGTCAAAATGGAAAAAGTTCCAGAAACCCAATCGGGTTTTGAGCAGTTATCCGAATTTCATGCCATTGCTTTTCTTACTGTAAACCAAGAAAACATGCTTGCCGTAAGAGACGCCCTGCGACCACACAGAGGGGAAGAAGGATAATCAACAGAACACCTTTTTTTAAGTGGTACTTATTTTGAATTTTATACTATGGAAGAACTGAAACGCATCAATAAATATATCTCAGAAACCGGATTTTGCTCCAGAAGAGAGGCCGATAAACTCATCGAACAAAAACGTGTGACCATCAACGGCGAAGTGCCTGAAATGGGAACAAAAGTTGCTGCTTCAGATGAGGTGAGAGTGGACGGCAAATTAATCTCTATTGGCAAAGCCGAAAATGTGTATTTAGCTTTTCATAAACCCGTAGGTATCGAGTGTACGACCAACCAGAGCGTAAAAGGGAATATTGTAGATTATGTGAACTATCCAACACGAATTTTTCCTATCGGACGTTTAGACAAAGACAGTGAAGGACTTATCTTGATGACCGATGATGGCGATATTGTCAATAAAATCTTGCGTTCGAGAAACAACCACGGAAAAGAATATATCGTAACAGTCAATAGACCAATTACAGAGAGATTCATCAAACGAATGAGGGCTGGAGTACCCATTTTAGATACGGTTACTAAAGAATGTGAGGTAGAGCAAATCAGCAAATATGTTTTTAGAATTATCCTCACGCAAGGACTCAACCGTCAGATTCGTAGAATGTGTGAATACCTTGCTTATGAGGTTACTGCGCTGAAGAGGATCAGAATTATCAATATCTCACTCGATGTGCCTGTCGGGAAATACAGAAAACTAACCGAAGCGGAACTCACAGAGCTCAACCGAATTATTGGACCTTCTAGCAAGACAGAAGAGGCGAGTAGGTAAGCCTAAAAATCCATATAATACTTCTATAAATTTTATATCTAGTCAATATAAGCGTATATTTGCGCTGAGTTTTTTGGTTGGATTGTATGTTGCATACTTCCATTAAAAGGGAATCAGGTGATGGCGATATGTAGCCAAATTCCTGAACTGTGCCCGCAACTGTAAGCTATATACTTGTTGTTATTTCTACAAACCACTGTCTGAATCTTCAGTACGGGAAGGTCAAACAACAAGATGCAAGTCAGGAGACCTACCAGAAACAGTACTAACTAACAAGATGAATCTTCGGGAAGCAAGGGTTCAGTGGTCTATGAAATTATTCAGGTTTGGTGTTGTTTTATGTATTGTGTTGCCCCTTTCGGTTTGGTCACAAGATAGTCTTTATGTGCAAGTTCAAGCAATTGAAATCTCTGATCATTTGCTCAGAGACTATTCTCAATCTCAGAAAAAAAAAACACTAAGCGACAGCGTTATCAAACGAAGTCCAGGTTTTCTGACTTCGATTCTCAACTATAATTCCCTTATTTATTTCAAAGAAAACGGTTACGGAGGTGCTTCATCGCCTTCCTTTAGAGGGACAACCGCTTCTCAGACTGCTGTGATCTGGAATGGCATCAACATCAACTCTCAACTCTTAGGACAAACAGATTTCAATGCGTTTAATACTTTGAATGCTGAAAATATCACCATCAAATCAGGTGGCGGAAGTGTGCTTTACGGCAGTAGTGCTATCGGAGGGAGTATTCACCTGAACAATAATTTGTATTTCTACGATCGTTATGATACTGAGGTTTTGCTCAGGTATGGGAGTTTTAATACATTCGATAAAAATTTTCAGACAACTATTGCTTCTGATAACTACAGTCTTAGAATTGGATTCACACATTCCGCTTCTGATAACGACTATGAGTGGCTCAATAAAAACCGAAAAAACCTAAACGGGCAGTTTGAGAATAGTGGCTTTAATACTGACTTTGGGTATAAGATTAATCAGTACAATACCATCAAATTCAACAGTCAGTATTTTGACGGTGAGCGCTATTTTTCACTTATGCTTCCTTCTGAAACGCCAACCAAATACCACAACACAAATACTCGGAATTTACTTTCTTGGACGAGTGTATTAGGCAAGTTTACTTCGAGCATGAAACTAGCGCATTTGCATGAAGCCTATAAATATTTTCCGCATATAGACAACGACCATTTCACTTTTGGCAAGGTAGAGAGCTTAATAGCCAAATATGATTTAGGTTATGAAGTCTCAGATAAAATTAAACTGAATGGCGTTTTTGACTTCACTCAAAACAAAGGACAAGGCTCGGATATTCAAAATGAAAAACGTCAGATAGGCGCAGTGAGTATGATGATGAATCACCTTGTTACGGATAAGTTGCTGTATGAACTTGCACTGAGAAGTGAAGCGACTGATAATTATGACTCTCCGCTTTTATATTCTTTTGGTATAAAATATGATGCCACTGATTTTTATTGGCTGAAAATAAATACCTCAAAGAATTTCAGAATTCCCACCTTCAATGATTTGTATTGGACAGGAAGCGGAAATCCAGAGCTTGACCCAGAAACTTCTTATCAAGGCGAAATCATCAATATTTTTAAATTCGGCAAGTTTGAAACATCAGTAACAGCTTATTATAACCATATCAAAGATATGTTGCGTTGGATTCCGAATAGCTCTTTATGGGAGCCTATAAATACGGCTGAAGTTGAGGTTTTTGGTTTTGAATTAGGCGTTTCTTATTTCAAATCTTTTGGCGGACACTCGATTAACTTCAAAGGAGATTATGGTTATACGTCATCAAAAGACAAGCAAACCGACAGATTTTTGGTCTATGTGCCAATGCACAAAGCCAATGCAAGCCTTTCGTATGGATACCAAGGCCTTAATATTTACGGAGAATTTCTTTATGTAGGTGAAGTCTATACTAGATCTGACAATAAGAAAAGATATAACCTAAAGGCATACCAAACTATGAATTTAGGCGCGGATTTCACACTCAATAAAGCTTATACTCTTGGTGTAAAAGTACAAAACATCTGCAATGTCTTTTATGAAAGTGTAGAAAATAGAGCAATGCCAGGCAGAAATTATACGGCATATATCAACATTAAAATATAATTACAGAACATCTAAAAACTTGAATTATGAAAAAAATAAACCATCTATTCCTGACACTTTTTGCGCTAACCTTAGTGCTCATCTCGTGTAGTGCTGATGATAACTCTAACGGATATTTTTCAGAAGGAGATTTTAAAAATGGTTTTTTTGTGCTCAACGAAGGCAATAGCAATCTGTCTTCAGCCTCGATTACTTTCGTTGGGGATGACCATAGGCTAGAGGAGGATATTTTCAGAACCATCAATCCTCAGGCGGATGAAATGGGAACTTATTTGCAAAACATGTTTTTTGATGCGACTAAAGCCTATATCGTTTCAGGGAGTTCTAATTCGATAACAGTGGTAAACAGATTCACTTTTGAGTATATCAATACCATCACTACTAATCTGACTAACCCTAGGTATGGCGTTGTCTCTAACGGGAAAATATTTGTGACCAATCTCGGTAACTATAGCACTACCGGAGGTTTTGTGACCGTGATTGACTTGACTGATTTCTCGTCTTCGAAAATCATGCTCAACACCACAGCTGAGCGAATTCTAGCCAAGAACAACAAGGTCTATGTCTCAAACGGATCTTTTGGTAGTGGGAATACGATTACCGTGATTGATGCCTTATCTGCAAATGTGGAGGCTACAATTAATCTAGGGCAAGGCAAAATGCCTATCTCAATTGTAGAGCATAATGACGTATTGTATGTGTTGACCAAAACTGAAGTCGTAAAAATTTCTGTGGAGGATAATTCGATACTATCAGCTATAGAAATTCCGCCGAGTATATCTTCACCTAATCATTTAGCCCTTGATGGGAATAGCTTTTATTTCATTGGGAACGGGGTTTCTGTTTACTCGTTTGCTGTGGGTGCAACTGAGATTTCAAGCTTAGCGTTGTTTACGCACAACTCAAATTCAACTTCTTGGGGAGCGATGTATGGCTTTACTGCAAAAGATGGAAAGATATACGTTGCAGATGTTTTCGGGACGGGAGATTCTGACGGTAAGGCTTATATATATTCTACATCTGGAAATTTACTTACTGATTACAGCGTTGGTGTAATTCCGAATGGCTTTTATTTCAACGAATAAAATTTGCCTCTATAAAAAAGTAAAAATCCCGACTGAAGTCATTCAGCCGGGATTTTTTACACAAAACAAAAACAGGTAAAATTAATTGACAACCACCTTTTGTACTGCAGTTCCATTCTCTGTTGAGATTTCAACTAGATAAAGACCTGAAGTAAGGTTGCTTGTAGGTATAGTTTCAGAAGTGCTGTTGGCTTTTAGGTCAGCTACTTTTTGTCCTGATAGATTAAATATATTGATTGCGTTTATGTTGCTGTCAGAAGTTACGGTAAAGAATTCTATTGCAGGATTTGGATAAACTGAGAAACTTGTATTTCCGTAGTGGTTTGTGCTTGCAGTGTTTTCAGGAGCTGCAATCGGCGTATAAGGTCTTCTCAGATTATCGCCTACAGAAATTCCAAACCAAGTGTTGTTTTCTATTTCCTGTGTGAAATCCGCTACTGTCCAATCCGAAAGATTAGTTCCTGTATAGGCAGTCCAATTATTATCAGTGAAAGTTTCGTAAGTGATAATACTGTTTTCTCCATTAAAGTCAAGGCTGAAACTAGCGTTGTTATCAGCAATAAGTTGTAGCGCAGCTTGTGGTGTTAGAGTTCCGTTAAAGTTAAGTTTCCAAGCGAAAGATGCCTCATTCTCGGTTGCGAAGTCAACAACAACTACTGCAGAGTTTGTGCCTTCTCCGATAGCGTATGTAAGATCTGTTTCTGTAAACCATTGTGAGCTGTATGCAGGATAGGTAACCGTAGGTTGCACTGCTTCAGGGCTGAATCCGTAGGAAACGCCATACCATCCTCCGTCAACGAGTTCTTCTCCAAGTCCTCCGTTCATCATTAAGTCTGTCAAGCTCTCGCCACTCCAGGTGCTCCACCAGTCTGGTTCTCCAGCTAATTGGCTGTGTTGATTATATATCACGTCATTCAAGAAAGCTCCTCCGTAGCCTGTAGCTACAGTAAGATTGGGTTCAGCAGCGTCAATAGCCAACATCATATCTCCAAAAGTCTTTTCATCAGCTGCATTAAAGCGGTATCCCCAAGCGTATGAAGGGTCTGAAGTGCCATCTCTGAAGTCGATAACTAAGACAGCCTCTGAGTCACCTTGACCTACCCAGAAAACAACGTCTGAGGCTGTGAATTGGGCATAACTAGTGTTTACTACGAGTAGTAAAAATAAAATTGCGGAAGTAATTTGTTTTTTCATTCTTTATTTGTTTTAAATTATACACTAACCTAAAAACGCATAAAGACATAAGGAAGAACACCTCTTCGATAATACATAGAGGTAAATTCATTGAAGAATTTAACTGTCCGTTGCTTTTGTCCTGAAAGCGTTAAACTATATATAGATAGGCAGGTCTTCTGGCTTGCTCTCAAATCGCGCCTTCCCATCTACGGACAGTGGCTTGTTTTACGAATTGCTTTTTTATAGAGCTTACAGCTGCAGGAACAGCTCAGGAATAGAATCTAATAAGATCCGCACCTGATTCCCTTTTGATGTTGTATTTAACAACCTATCTTAAAAGTGATGCAAATTTAGTTTTATTATGAGGAATAAAAAAATATATTCCAAAAAAATAAAGTCGCTTGATTACCAGTGTTTTGGGTTGGATTTAGTGAGGCAAAGGGGTCTTAGAAGCTATATTTGAGTGTAAGTCCTAGATGGTTTGCAGTATTAAGGTCATCTCTATACCAATCTGTATTTAGGGATAGATTATCGCTTACGTTGAATTGCTTTAAGTGAGCTGCTACGTTAGCTTCAACGATGTTCAAGATATAAAAACCAATAGTTATCATCATCGATAAATCTCTATTGCGTTGGAAGACTTTCTGGGCATAAATTAGTCTGTCGTCATCAAGGTATTTATCCCCCTGAAACTCATCATCGTTGAACCCTGCGAGTCGTCTTTTGTAGGCGTCTCGATACCTGTGATATTCGTTGTTATTTGTGATATAAAAATAGGTGCTAGCTCCGATAGCGGCATATACGATCGGAACCTTCCAATAATCTTTGTTATATACTTGCCCGAGTCCAGGGAGCAGTGCCGAATAAAATGCGGCTTTTGAGGGTTTGAGAGGGTCTTGGTCGATGACAATAATAGAGTCCTGAGCGATCTTTAGATCACTAATTTTTTGCTGAGAATATCCGAGTAGATTTCCTAGAAAGATTAAGGTCAAAGTTATATATAGTCCTCTTTTCACTTATTGTTCTATAAGTTTTAGTAGTCGGTTGAAATCTTCTTCTGAGTGGAACGGAATGATTATTTTTCCTTTTCCGTTGGCGGTTGTTTTTACGTCAACTTTAGCACCGAAATACTCCGCAAAAGATTTCTTAGAGGCTTCTGAGAGTTCAAAAGCATGACTTGGTTTCTTTGTTGTTTTAGGTTTTAGGCTTTCTTGATAGGCTTTTACTAAACTTTCTGTTTCTCTTACGGACAGTGCTTGCTTGACTACTTTTCTGTAGATATTAATTTGACTGTCATGGTCTTCGATATTTATTAATGCTCTACCGTGACCCATAGAGATAAAACCGTCTCTTATGCCTGTTTGAATAATCGGGTCTAGTTTTAATAGGCGGAGGTAGTTAGTGATAGTAGAGCGCTTTTTGCCCACTCTATCGCTCATCTGTTCCTGTGTAAGTCCTATTTCATCGATAAGTCTTTGGTAAGAAATTGCTACCTCAATCGGGTCTAGGTCGTGTCTTTGTATATTTTCGACTAAAGCCATCACCAATGAGTCATTGTCATTGGCAATTCTGATATAGGCTGGAATTGTTGTAAGGCCAGCTACTTTGGAGGCGCGTAACCTGCGTTCTCCCGAGATGAGTTGGTATTTATTGAAGTCTAGCTTTCGGACTGTAATGGGTTGAATGATTCCTAGCTCTTTGATAGAAAGGGCTAATTCCTGAAGACTCTCTTCGTTGAAGTTGCTTCTTGGCTGAAACGGGTTGATTTCAATCGTATTTAAATCAAGCTCAATAATATTCCCTACGACCTGATCAGCATTTTTGTCACTGATAGATTGTATGTCATTTGTTGGGTCCTTCAGTAGTGCTGAGAGTCCTCTTCCCAAAGCTTGTTTTTTTGTTGCTTTAGCCATTTGTTAGGTTGCTGTTTTTCTTAATTATTTCTTCTGCTAATTGTAGGTAATTGGCTGCTCCTTTGCTAGTAGCGTCATAATTGATGATGCTTTCTCCGAAACTTGGTGCCTCGCTGAGTTTCACATTTCTTTGAATAATAGTTTTGAAAACCATATCCGAGAAGTGTTTCTGCACTTCTTCAGCTACTTGATTTGACAATCTTAGTCGAGAGTCAAACATAGTGAGCAACAAGCCTTCGATATCCAAATCCGGATTGTGAATCTTCTGAACACTTTTGATGGTGTTTAATAATTTGCCCAATCCTTCGAGTGCAAAATACTCACATTGTATGGGGATAATTACAGAATCTGCTCCTGTGAGTGCGTTCAACGTCAAAAGCCCTAAAGAAGGCGCACAGTCGATAAGTATATAATCATAATCATCTTTTACTTCTTGTATCGCTTCTTTGAACATATACTCTCTATTGACTTTGTCTACCAATTCAATTTCGATAGCCACTAAGTCTATATGTGAAGCAATGATATCTACGTTAGGCGCATTTGTCTTTAGGATAGCATCTCTAGCGGAAACACTGTGTTCGAGGACTTGATAAGTACCCTTTTCAACTTTCTCAATGTCAATAGAAAGACCAGAGCTTGCGTTAGCCTGCGGATCTGCATCAATAAGCAGTACTCTTTGCTCTAATACTCCTAAAGAAGCAGCTAGGTTAACTGATGTAGTGGTTTTCCCAACACCTCCTTTTTGGTTGGCTATTGCAATTATTTTACCCATTTGTATGTTCTGAAATTTAGTCGGTAAAAATACAATAATTTTATGGGTTTTAAAAAAGTAAGTTTAGCTACAATTTAATTATTCTTTTTGTCCGAAGCCTATCTGAGTGTTTTTGTCTCACCTTGAGTAAGATAGTTTAAGCTGAAACCCAACTCAGACTTCCAAGCCTTTTATAGTTTGATTTATGAGTGTTTATCTTCAGTTTTGTTAACGTTAACTTATTAAGAAGCAAAAAAGATGAATTTCAGGATTTTTGATATTTGTTGTGTTCAAATTATAACTTGTGCGCTGTCTACATTTTTTTTTGATAAAAGCTAAACAATGAGATGATATGTTTGAACTATTGTTTGTCAACTGGTTAGAAGCGATATAGATTCTAAAATTTTTAAAAACACAGTATACAAATGGCTGTGAGACGCTTTTTAGATTGTTAAAGTTAAATAATTTAACTTTTGAAATAAGGTAATTGAGATTGATATATTTACATTGTCTTATATTTGCAGAATATTTAAGTGTCTTCCTAAATAATTTAGATGAGTAGTTTTTTCTTAAGAATATTTATATTTTTCGTTTTAATAATCATAAACTCCCAAAGTTTATGCGCACAATATGACGATTTAAAGCGCGCTATGCAATCACCTAACAAAGTAGACCGTTATCGGGCTATTTCGGGTTATATTGATCAAAATTATATACGTGGAGAAGCCTTGGTTTCTTTACTTGATTATTTTGAGAAGATTGCAAAGGCGGACAATGATATAATTATACTCAAGGGGATTGAGTTTCTTCGACTCAAAGACCAGGCAATGAGCGCAACTGGCGAGAATGCAGACAAGCGAAAGATAGACGCCTTAAGAGCCCTAATTGATAGATACGAACAAGAGGGCGAACAGCTCTTTGTAGCAAACTGTTACCGCGCTATTGCATTTGTTAAATTCGAACAAGAAAACTATGGATTGGCGTTCGAGAATAATTTCAGAGCACTTGAAATCTATAAAAAGATAGGATTCGAAAATGTGCCAGAAATAGTAAAATTTCTTCACGAAATCGCTTTAAGGCATTTCTACTTCAAGGATTATGAGCAAGTAATCAAGCTCATGCATACAGCAATCAAACTCCCGAAATTTAATGATATAGTTGATATTCAATGTCATAACAACCTAGGATTAGCCTATAGCATACTTCAGAAACAAGACAGCGCCATCTTTTATCTAAACAAATCCTACTTATTGGCAAAAGAGTATAAGTCAGATGTGTGGATGGCTATTGCTTCAGGGAATTTAGGCACCGTATATTATGAGCAAAAAGACTACAACAAGGCTCATCAGCATTATAGAGCCTATTATCAATACGGCAAAGACCAACAAGATCATGCCATCCGACTCACTTCTTATATTTATATGAGCAGGACTTATATGAAACTTGATTCTATTGCATTGGCAAAGCAATACATCGACCGAGTGGATGCTTCGATGAAAGAGCTCTCCGACGAACTTCTAAAACTCGACACACAACAATACGAATTACTGCGCACCAGACATCTTAGAAATAAAGAGGATTTTTATAAAGAAGTAGGCGATTACAAAAGCGCCTTAGAGGTAAGTGACAGCTTAAATAGCATCAGAGAGTCCATGAATAGTAAGTATAATATGGCTCAGATCAAGATCGCTGCTGACAAGTTAGACCTTCAAGAACAGCAGCTTAAGATAGCAGAAAACGAAAAAAAGCGCGCTAAACAACGATTAATTTTTGCGAGAATTGTTCTGATTTTACTGCTAGTGGGAGGAATAATTTATTTTAATCTTTACCGCTCTAAGGTCAATAAGAAAAGACAAAACGAAAAGTTATTGGCGGAAAACCGCATATCGATTCTTGAAAATCAACAACTTGAAAGAGAATTGAGCCTTGCTAAGAGTCATATCGATAACTACGTTTCAAAAATTAACCAGCAGAATCACTTAGTTCAGAAGTTCGAAAACAAACTTCAACAACTCAAGGAAACTCATCAAATTCAAGGACACGACGTAGAGGGGATTGGAAACTTTAAAACTATAAAAATACTTACAGACAAGGATTGGCAAGACTTCCAGTACAACTTTGAGAAGGCATATCCAAGGCTTATGTATGGTATCAAAGAGCACTTGCCTGCCTTTACAGTGTCTGAAATGCGCTATCTGATGCTTCTTTGTCTAGGGCTCAACAACAAAGAGATGGCACGGGCAATCGGAGTTTCCGATGGGGCTATACGCGTAACATTGAGCCGTGTTCGCAAAAAGATGAGAAATCTCTCTGAGGAGATCACCTCTGAAAATATTAAAGAAGTTTTAGAGAAGAGTAGTTTGTAAGAGTTAGAAAACAAATAATTACACTAAATAGTAAAAAAGCGTATTTAGGAGTTGATGATAATGAGAATAAAGTCATATTGGTTTTTTGTAGTAGTTCTGTTTGTCTTTTGTTGTACACAAGCTACAAATGCTCAGTATAAGGAGCTTGTGGATACACTCAAAAAATCTGACCAATCAGAAAGAAGACGTGTCCTAATTGGATTCTTAGAATCTCATCGACAGCGAATAGGTCCGGATATACTAACCTATTACAAGGTTGCTGAGGATTATGCCAAGTCAATCAATGACAAACAACTACTCAAGGATATAGACTATCAGCTGACTAAAAAAAAACGAGTTTTTGATAAACCTTCATCAACCTGGAAGACCGAATTAGAAAAACTAGCCAACGAATACCACCAAAAAGGAGAGTGGTATTATGAAGGTGGTTGTTATCACGAACTCTCTCAGTTTCATTTTCAGCGCGAAGAATACGAGCCGGCTTTTCAGAATGCAATTATTACACTTAAAATT
>CAZRCB010000035.1:0-18033 GCA_964598455.1 uncultured Flavobacterium sp. | reverse complement strand
CAAGCTCAGAACATTGATGACGCGCTCAGATACGCTCAGACTAACATCAATGGTACTGCACGTTTTAGAGCCATGGGCGGTGCATTTACTGCACTAGGCGGAGACTTGTCAGCTATATCTATAAACCCTGCCAGCTCTGCAGTTTTCATCAATAATCAATTTGGGTTTACGTTGAGCAATTATAGCTTGAAAAACAAATCGAACTATAAAGGCACTGAGACCTCGAGATCACATAACAACTTTAATTTAAACCAAATCGGAGCAGTTTTTGTCTTTGAGAATAATGACGAAGAAAGTGATTGGAAGAAATTTACTATCGGAATTAACTATGACAATCAAAACTCTCTTACGAATAACACTTTCAGTAAAGGTATTAATAACACCTCGATTGATCGGTTCTTTTTAAACATGGCTAATGGAGTGCCGCTAAATTTACTTCAGACCGAGCCGGGGGAATCTGCTAGGAGTTTGTATACTTATTTGGGTGAGAGATACGGCAACAGGGAACAAACTGCATTTTTAGGCTATGATTCATATATCTTAGAAGCTGTAAACAACAGCCCTCAGAACACGCAATATGTATCAAACGTGCCTCAAGGAGAATTTGAGCACATGAATTACATCACCCAATCGGGATACAACGGAAAGATCGCCTTTAACCTAGCTGCACAGTATGACAAGTTTTACTTTGGATTAAACCTAAACGGACATATGGTGGACTATACTAGTATGCAGACATTCTATGAAACCAATGACAATCCAATCAATACCTCAGGAGAAACTATTCGAGAGATTCACTACCAAGAAGAGATTTACACTTACGGTTCTGGTTTCTCTTTACAGTTAGGAGGTATCGCCCGAATTACTGACGAATTCAGAATGGGATTAAGCTATGAATCGCCTACATGGTATAGACTTAACGACGAATCAATGCAGAGAATCTCTACATTCAGAATTGACACATCAGACCCTAGCAATAATTTATTGAACGCCTATTTCGACGAAGGAGTTGTCAATATATTCCCAGAATACAGACTTCAAACTCCGTCAAAATACAGCATTGGAGGAGCTTATGTGCTTAAAAACATCGGGTTGATCTCTGTTGATTATTCGCTAAAAGACTATTCCGGAACAAAATTCAGACCTACAAGCACACCTGAATACAGGGTTCAGAACGACATTATGTCAGATGTGTTGAAGGTCGCTTCTGAGTTTAGGGTTGGCGCAGAAACTATCCTAAACCAATGGAGTTTTAGGGGTGGATACAACTATCAAGAGAGTCCGTATGCGAAAAATAGTTCTATCGGAGATTTACAGCAGTATTCACTAGGTTTTGGGTATAACTTTGGCGCTACTAAGCTAGATCTCGCATACTCTAGAACTCAAAGAGAATACAAGGGTTCTATGTTTGAAACTGGGCTTACGGACGCCACAACAATCGATACAATAACCAACAATGTTTTCTTAACGCTCCTCTTTGAGTTTTAATACAATCGAGACGTAGAACACAACTTATCTGCTTCTCCTAAAATGTTAATAACCTTGTTTACAACAATATATCATCGCGCTGAAGAGCTATACTTTGAAAACGTACTTTTATAAAAGTATTTGAAAACGAAATCACATGAATTGGAATCAGGAAGAAGAAGAGGAGAATCATTTATCATTATTGCGTTTTGAAGCTATGCTTAAGACCAATAAGGTGCTTTTCTTTGACTCAGAGGAATTTGAGGATATCATTCTTAATTATCTGGATGCCGGCAAAACTAACTTAGCAAAAAAAGCGCTAAAACTCGGGCTAGAACAACACCCTAAATCTACTGGATTAAGATTAGTACAAGTGGAGATGTTGGTCTATGAAAACAAGCTTGAACAAGGCGATAAAATTCTCAACGAATTGTTCTTAATTGAACCGAACAATCCCGAAATTTTCATTCAAAAAGCCAATATACACTCTAAAAAAGGAGAACACGAAAAGGCCATAAAACTTCTATACAAAGCTCTCAATCACTCTGACGACTTAGCCGATGTGCATTCGTTAATCGGGATGGAGTACTTGTTTATGGACAAACTTGAGAAGGCTAAAGAAAATTTTATGATAAGTCTCGAAGGTGACTCAGAGGACGTGTCATCGCTCTATAACATTATGTACTGCTTTGACTTGTTAGAGCAACATGAATTAGGAGTTCAGTTCTTAAATAAATTTATCGATTCCCATCCGTATAACGAAATCGCTTGGCACCAACTAGGAAGGCAATTTTACGCTTTGCGCAACTATGAAAAAGCTGTTTGGGCCTATGACTATGCCATTGTGATAGAAGAATTCTTCTTAGGGGCATATGTAGAGAAAGCAAAATCCCTAGAACGCCTGAAGAGATACCAGGAGGCTATTTCATGTTATGACCAAGTTCTTGAATTAGATGATCCTACGTGGTTTATCTATTATAGAATGGGGAAATGCTACGAAAAACTAGGCTCATTAGAATCTGCTATAGAATTTTATAAAAAAGCCACTATCGAGGATCCTATTCTAGAAAAGGGATGGTTGGCAATTATCGACCTTTATTCTAGAGAAGAAAACTATGCAGAAGCGCTAAAGCAGCTTAATGAAGCCATCGAAATAGATGGTGAAAATGATGAATTCTGGAAGCGTTATGCAAGCATACATTTCTTAAAACAGAATTATTACGAAGGCTATAAAGGTTTTGAGAACGCTATCAAATTTGGAGCTACTGACTTAGATATATTCTTGATGTTTTCTGATTTGAATATCGTTTACGATGAGAACTACACAAAGGCAGTAAGCATCTTACTACAAGCCTCAGAATTATATCCAGACCATCACGAGGTAGAGTTCCGCTTATCAGGACTATATTTTATGCTAGATAATCTCAACGTGGCTAGATTTCACCTTAATAATGCATTATTATCAAGTTTCGAACATCACAGCCTCTTGCAGAGTTTATTCCCAGAATTTTATGCAACTAGCCTAGTGCAAGAGCTAATCAAAAAACACGAATCACGTCAATAAACAACAAAGAAGATCATGACTTTTTATGGACTAATAGGCAGAGATATTGAATATTCATTCTCTGCTCAGTACTTCTCGGATAAGTTTGAAAAGGAGCACATCCAAAATTGCATGTATAAGAATTTCGATATTCCTCAGATTGAACATATCACGCAGGTCATAAAGAAAAATAAGCCCATTGGAGGATTAAATGTAACCATCCCATACAAGGAAGCTGTAATACCATACCTAGATAAATTATCCTCTAAGGCAGAAGAGGTAGGCGCTGTAAACACAATAAAAATCACCAAAAAGGGAAAGCTAAAAGGATATAATACGGATGTGTATGGCTTCGAAAAATCTTTGCTAGACGTACTGAAACCCTACCACAAAAAAGCGCTCATTTTGGGCACGGGAGGCGCTTCGAAAGCTGTAGCTTGGGTACTTAAAAAACTGAATATCGAATTCAGTATAGTCTCTAGATTTCCAGCAGAAGGAACCTTAACTTATCCTGATATAACCGAGGAACTCTTGAGAGAGCATTTGCTTGTAATAAACTGTACACCGCTAGGTACTTCACCAAACACAAATGCGTTCCCTGATATTGATTATCGAGGATTTACTGACAAACACTTAGCGTTTGACTTGATTTATAATCCGACTGAAACAAAATTTTTAGCACTCGCTAAACAACAAGGTGCAATTACTAAAAATGGCTATGATATGCTTGTATTCCAAGCTGAGAAAGCCTGGAAAATCTGGAACAAATAACTTTTATACGGGTATAAAAGTGAGATTGTCGATATAATTGCAAGTCAACTGCCTAGGAGTTGAGTCATGTGCTAAACAGCAATAGTGGCAACACGTGCAACCCGCAAGATCTTATACCTCACAAGACAAAAGAACAGTTGAAAATATGTTAGATCTAATTAGAAGATTCTCGCCAAAAAACATCTTACTACACCAAAACATCGAGGAATTATTGGTTAAAACATTATTTCACAACAAATTACAACTTTAGAGCTAGCCTTGTTAATTGGCCAATCCAACTCCCTAAAAATTCCTTAAATAACACCTTGTGAACAAATATTTTGGCGACCTTTGTGGTAAATCGATTGAACTAAAATTATATTTATGCAATTTACAGACTACCTTCATTACTTCGAAAACATCATACATAACACCACTGATAAGCTTCCAGAACTCTATAAAGATCCGGAGTATTTAGAATACACCAAACTCAATTGGTCTAGGATGAATCGTTGGATGAAAACTGGGGAGCTGAATCAGGAAACTCTATCTCAGATCAAGGCAATCTCTTCGCCTCAACACTGGATTGTCATCACCGAGCCATGGTGTGGAGATGCTTCTCACATCGTGCCGTTTATCGAGCTGATGTCAAGAGAAAATGAGCTGATCACCGTATCCTACGAACTCCGCGACACAGAGCCAAACCGCATCGACAACTACTTAACCAATGGAGGCAAAGCAATTCCGATTCTTATCATCCAAGACCAGGACAAAAAAGACCTAGCTGTTTGGGGACCAAGACCTGCTAAATGTCAAGAAATGTTTGTTAGCCAAAAGAATAGCGGAGCGGATTTGGCTGAACTGAAAATGAGCCTACAAAAATGGTATAACGCCGATAAAGGGAATGAAATCCAACAAGAAATTGCTGCTTTGCTGAAATAATCTAAATAAATTATCGCAACATACTGAAGTGCCCTCTTCGGATTACGCCGTTTTTGCGTTCAACCGTAAACCAGTAATCCGTAGAGGGTAATCTTTTTCCGTTGAAAGTGCCGTCCCAACCGGGTTCGTCGCCCATAAATACGAAGAGCAATTTTCCGTAGCGGTCAAAAATACATACACGCATTTCTGCTTCGTAACTTCCGAATTCTATTCTCCAAAACTCGTTAAACCCATCGCCGTTAGGCGTGAAGAACCTCGGGTAATTTAGCAGTAATGCTTCCGAATTAGCTTCACCACAACCGTTTTTATCTTTGACATAAATCCAATACAATCCAGGAGTGAGATTATCAAATCTGTTGCTTTGCTGAAACATAATTCCATCTAAAGAATACAAGAAATCACCTTGTTTTGTAGTGATAACCGAAATCGAATTGTCTGTATAGGTCCAATCCTGATAGTCTATTCTCTCAATAATAGGAGCTGGAGAAAGCACTACATCAAACACGACCTCGGCTGAACAGCTTACATCTCCGTAGGTATTGCTCAACACAACTTTATATGTTCCTGATTCCGATACTTCTAAAGTATTCGTAGCTGATCCATCCTGCCATAAATACGCATCATAAATAGCATCAACCGATAGTGTGATACTTTGTCCTTCGCACAACATATAATCGGTTGCAATAGCTGAAATATCTGGTGTTTTGATCAATACCAAATCAAAATACGCAATCGTATAACAACCTTGAACCAAATCATTTTCTATCCTGACATAAATTCTAGTACTACTCCCCTGCTGAGCGGTAAAGTAATCGGGCAGTGAATTAGTGTTATTAGCAGCTTCTTGATGACTCAAGTGATAAGTCATCGTGAAATAATCCAGTGACAAAGTCGAAGCAACAAGTTCTGCGTTTATATTTGGCAAATAAAATTCTTGTTCAGATAATTCTGTATCAGAACATTCGATGATATCCTCCACTTTTCCGCTAAGGACCATCAATTCTATTTCGTCCAAATTAAATTCTCTGTTTCGGATATTTCCGCAATTATCTCTTACCTGAAAGTTATATACACCGGGTTCTAATCCCGTAAACAGTTTGTCGTGTTGGTTGTCCACCTCGAAGGGCTGCCCGTTTTTGGCAGTGATATAATAACTAATCGGAGGCACACCTTGGGCATGAATCACTACAGATTGGCTTTGGCCTTCACAAATGATTCGGTAGGCATTGAGGATGGTCAAATCTCTGTAATAATCAAAGGAATAATAGTTTTCTTTGATGCAATTCTCTGTTCTGTATGGCGCAATACCTGTGATTGTTCTATAGGTTTTCACAATTCTAAACTTCCCGAAAATACCGACATTTAATAATTCATAACCTTGGATAATTACTAGTTTCAGCGAATTGTCCTCAGTCGGGAAAGCACCTGATTCATAAGCAACTCCCGTATAGGGATGTCCCCAAGTTTGGGTGGTTTCGTTAAAATACTGCAACCAATATTGAGTATTGACACTATAGCTTGGTGAAGTATCATCGATATTTAGATCAAAAATATTACAGCTTTTATCCACTATTATAAACGGATATTCGTCATAAACATCTCCTCTGACAAAATAGTCAGCAGTGAGTGAATAATCACAAGAATCAACCGCTGCTATGGTATAATTCCCCATCGGCAGGCTGGCAAAAAACAATTCGCCTGAACTGCTGATTTGTCCCGAGGCATCATAAGGCAAGGCATACGGAAAACCATCTGGAGTAGCAATGATAATTGCCGAAACAAGCACACCTCCGTTTGGCGTCGAAAGTCGAAGTGTACCTTCTAAATCAGTACAGGATAAATTGGTATAAAAGTTAAAGTCATGCAGCGAATTCTCAGGAATCGAAACCTCTTCTTCGTATTCAAAACCACAAGAATCTGTAAATGAAATAGTATAATCTCCTTCAGGGAAATCAATTACTCTGAGCTCTCCGTCTTCGTTAATAAATTCCGTAACATCTATCGGATAAGGACCTAAAGATGCAGGTCCGTTAATAATTTCAGCCGATACCACTACCCTATCGGTTTGGAATTTTATGACGAAATATCCTGCAAATTGCCCACAACCGTTGTTTCCGTAACCCAAAATTGGTTCCTCTTCTTTATAGATAGATTCAAATTCGTAGTCAAATGAGTTGCCGCAACTATCCGTAAGCGTTATGCCATACTGACCAAAAGGCAACGGGTTGTCTTGCATGCCATACAGGATGTAATCATCAGTATGCGTCGGGTGATTTGCGTTGTAATCTAAGGGCTCAAATCCGTCGGGAAAGGCAGTGAAATCAATGGTATATGGTGCGACATGGTTAAGAATGGTGAACGAAAAATAAACCTCTCCGCATTCATCCCTACCTTCATTAAAACCAATGGTTGGGGTAACCAATATTTGATTGTCAATCACACAGTCTAAAACAGATATCTGAACTGAAATTTCTTCTTCAGCGAAAAACGGAACTTCTAGATAAGTAGTTGAAGTGCCCGCTGGAATATCGATATGATCAGTAACGATTTCAACCGAGCCATCGGGCAAAGTAATGGTATAAGTGACTTCTACATTCTGATGCTCAGAAACAGAATAGATGATAAAGCCCGCTTTATAGGTATCGCAGCTGATGAGTTCTGAAAGACTCTCTACGTAATCAAAAGCAAAGGAGGTTTGGAGTTCTATGGTATGGGTTCTGGTATAGCCTTCGCCGCAGGCATCATAAATCCTAATCTGATAGGTTTGTCCGTAAAGAAGTCCCGTAAACGTATTTGATTCCTGTAGCGGATAAGTCGCTGGACCGCTGAAAATCTCATACGAAACCGCTTGTCCGGTTAAGGTAACCACTTCAATAGTAATGCCGCTGCAATCCGTGGGGGTTTCGTTAATGACAAATGTCAATGGCTCAACCAAGTCGGCAATAACCGCTTCTTTAGAAATAATGGTGGTTAGGTCATTTAAGTTCTCCCTGGCATCAATTCTATAGGTTCCGATGGCTAAATATTCTACGACTAATGAAGTCGTAACCAAATAAGTAGTTGCGGTATTGGGCAGTTTATAGATTGCAAAGGTATAGCTAGCATTGGGGTTTGGGTTTGACAAATTGAAAGTCAAGGTGCCGTTTCCGGTACAGGTTTCGTCTGTAGGAGTTACTGAAAACGAAAATTGGGCAAAGCCAATATATCCGCATAATACAATAAGTAAGACAACAATACTTCTCATTTTATATTTCTTAACAATCCTTTTTGGCATAAAGAGTTGTAAATATAAAGCTAATGAAGCTTGTAGCAAACTAGTTCCTTCAAATTGTTGTGGTTGCTACTAATGTTTATAAAAATAAACTCAACAACATAAGTCGTAAATATTTTAATCAACACTAGTTTAGGGCGCTAAACTTATGATTGTGTGTTGCTTAAATTTGGTGAATATCAGCGTATTTATAGGCATATAAAAAATGTTCCATTCGAGATCTTTTGGTGAGTTTTTGCTTCTCGATATATAAAGAGCTTGAACTATTGTAAGGCTAAATCTACAACTCACTCTTAACCAATGAGTTTAAGTAGAAAAAATATCAAGTCATAGTTCTGAATATTTAAATAAATGTTTTATATTTGCAAACTTAATTAACAGAGGTCGGGTACCTCAAAATTTAATCAAATAGATTATGCCTGTAAAAATTAGATTACAAAGACGTGGTAAAAAGAATAGACCTTTTTACTGGATTGTGGCTGCTGATTCAAGAGCCAAAAGAGATGGAAAATTCTTAGAGAAAATCGGAATTTATGATCCAAACACCAATCCTGCAACTATCGAAGTTAGCATCGAGAATGCTGTAAAATGGTTACACAACGGCGCACAACCAACAGACACTGCTAGAGCTATCCTTTCTTATAAAGGAGCTTTACTAAAACACCACCTTGATGGAGGTGTCCGTAAAGGAGCTTTAACGCAAGAACAAGCTGATGCTAAGCTAGCACAGTGGTTAGAAGAGAAATCTTCTAAGGTTGACGCTAAAAAAGGTGGACTATCTAAAGCTAAAGCTGAGGCTAAAGCCAAAGCACTTGCTGCTGAGAAAGAAACCAACGAAAAACGCGTTGCTGCTGCTAATGCTCTTATCCAAGAAGCTGAGGCTGCAAAAGCTGCTGAACTTGCTGAGGCTGAAGCTGCAAAAGCTGCTGCTATGGCAGAAACTGAAGCTCAGGAAACTCCTGAAGCATCAGAAGGAACAGAAGAAACTCAAGCTTAATTTTTTAAATTAGCAGATGATGCGTAAAGAAGATACGTTCTATTTGGGCAAAATCGCTAAAAAATTTAGTTTTAAAGGTGAGGTACTTATCTTTTTGGATACAGACCAGCCTGAACTTTACGAAGATTTGGAATCAGTCTTTGTCGAACACGGCAAAGACTTGGTTCCTTTTTTTATGGAAAGTGCTTCTATACACAGAAATCACTTCCTTAGGGTTAAGTTCGAAGATATCAACTCGGAGGAAGAAGCAGATAAAATTGTCGGATGTGGGGTTCACCTACCTATGTCTATGCTTCCGAAGCTTGAAGGAAACCAATTTTATTATCACGAGGTCATTGGCTTTACAGCTCAAGATGTCAATCACGGCGTTATCGGAACTATTACTGCCATTAACGACTCCAAAATACAGGCAATCTTTAGTATCACTACTAATGAAGGCAAAGAAATCCTCATTCCGGTCATTGATCATTTCATCCAAAAGGTGGACCGAAAAAACAAAACCTTTATATTTAATACGCCTGCAGGTCTAATAGATCTATATCTAGAGTAGCCCCAGCACATTAACTTCGTTGTAGCCACAGATGTATTCTCTATACATTTATGCAACGGCTCAACATCTCTATATTTTTTGGTTTATAGTTCCTGCCTATAATTCTGTTATTGAGTTGAGGTTTAAGGGAAAAGATATGCTACGGCAAAGCCTAATTAGCAAGTTGTTGGAGCAAAACAAACTTACATTGGCGCACTGCTAAAAGAGTAAGGCTAATCTCCTATGATTTTTAACAGGAAAAAACTTATCTTTGAGAAAATAAAAAACTAAAGGATTTTACCTATGCTTAAACTTCTTACACACCTTTCAAGACTTTTTGTCGGCGTTCTTTTTATTATCTCAGGACTCATAAAACTGAATGACCCTGTTGGTTTTTCGTTCAAACTAGAAGAATATTTTTCTCAGGATGTATTAAACCTGACTTTTTTAGAACCTTTTGCACTTGCTATAGCCGTGTTTATGGTGATTGTTGAGGTGATTTTAGGAATCATGCTACTCATAGGTTACAAGAAGAAATTCACACTTTGGGCATTACTGCTGATGATTGTATTCTTTACGTTCCTTACGTTCTATTCGGCTTATTTCAATAAAGTAACGGATTGTGGATGCTTTGGCGATGCTATAAAACTAACGCCATGGGGTAGTTTCACTAAGGACATCATCTTACTTATCTTCATACTCATCCTCTTTGCAGGTAATCGCTTTATCAAACCCCTTTTCAGCCCTAGGATTAACCTTAGCATCACGGGAATTGCCTTGGTGTTGTGTGGGTTTATGGGATATTGGGTGCTGAACCACTTGCCTATCGTTGATTTCAGAGCTTATAAAGTGGGTACGAATATCCAACAAGCGATGGAAATCCCAGAAGGAGCGCCAAAAAGCGAATACGAAATCACCTTTATATACAGCGTTGATGGGCAGAACAAAGAGTACAAGATGGATGAGCTGAATACACTTCCTGAAGGTGCTGAGTTTGTAGATAGAAAAGAGAAGTTACTACAAGAGGGTTTTGTGCCTGCAATTCAGAATTTCTCAATCGAGAAAGACGGCGAAGACTATACCTCAACTGTACTTGAAGAGCCGAAAATCATTTTGGTTATCGCTTATGATTTAGAAAAATCATGTCCTGAAGGCTTAGACAAAATCAAAGAAGTAGCTGCTTTAGCTGATCAACACGGCTATACGATCATTGGGCTTACCGCTACGCCAACAGATAGCTCAGCACCGATAGTAGCCAAGCACGACATCCAAATTCCACTCTTCTTGACTGATAAGATTACACTGAAAACAGTCGAGCGCTCTAACCCTAGTTTTGTAGTGCTCAACCACGGAACTATCATCCAGAAAGTACACTACAACGACATCAAAGACCTTAGGTTATAATATATAAGTGCTTTTTAAACCCACCAAAAAATATCCCTTTAGACGTATTTGCCTAAAGGGATATTTTTATTAGTATCGAAATAATAAATATTTCTTATTTTCTTGAGATTCCTCTTGAGATAACGATGCGTTGAATCTCTGAAGTTCCTTCATAAATCTGTGTGATTTTTGCATCTCTCATCATACGCTCTACGTGATATTCTCTTACGTATCCGTTTCCGCCGTGTATCTGAACTGCTTCAGTAGTTACTTCCATTGCTGTAGTCGAGGCAAATAATTTTGCCATTGCTCCAGAGACAGAAATATCTTTTCCTTGGTCTTTTTCAGAAGCTGCTTTATAACACAACATACGTGCTGCCGAGATGTGCGTTGCCATATCTGCAAGTTTGAAGGCAATGGCTTGGTGGTGTATAATCTCCTTTCCGAAAGCTTTGCGTTCCATAGCATAGTTCAAGGCTAGTTCATAAGCTCCTTGTGCTATTCCTAAGGCTTGTGATGCAATCCCGATACGACCTCCATTAAGTACAGCCATAGCGAAGTTGAACCCAAAACCATCCTCTCCGATACGATTTTCTTTCGGAACTCTTACGTCAGTGAACATTAGTGAATGCGTATCAGAGCCTCTGATTCCCATTTTTTGTTCTTTTGGTCCGATCTCGAAACCTTTCCAGCCTTTCTCTACAATAAAAGCATTGATACCTTTGTGTCCTTTTTCGACATGTGTATGTGCAATTACTATATAAGTTGAAGCGGTACTTCCGTTGGTAATCCAGTTTTTGGTTCCGTTCAGGATATAGTGGTCTCCCATATCCACAGCTGTGGTTTTCTGTGAAGTTGCATCACTTCCGGCTTCTGGCTCTGACAGACAGAAGGCTCCGATTACTTCACCTGAGGCTAAAGGCACCAAGTATTTTTGTTTTTGTTCTTCGTTACAGTATTTTTCTAACCCAGCACAAACAAGCGAGTTATTAACTGACATTACTACTGCTGCTGAAGCGTCTACTTTAGCAATTTCTTCCATAGCCAGAACGTATGAAATGCTGTCAAGTCCACTTCCGCCGTATTTTGGGTCAACCATCATACCTAGAAATCCTAGTTCTGCCATTTTCTTAACCTGCTCTGTCGGGAAGATTTGGTTTTCATCCCTTTCGATAACTCCAGGTAGTAGCTCTTGTTGTGCAAAATCACGAGCTGCCTGTTGTATCATTAAGTGTTCTTCGGTTAGATTAAAATCCATAATTGTAATATTTATTGTTATTTAATATCTGGTTTCAAATGTAATTATTATTTAACAAATGCCCTAAAAATATCATTCCCATTAGCAAATAAAAGCAAGGCAATCAGTATGAAGAAGCCTATCATTTGTGCTTTTTCTAAGAATTTCTCACTTGGTTTTCTGCCTGATATCATCTCATACAGCAAGAACATTACGTGTCCGCCGTCTAAGGCTGGAATCGGAAGCAAATTCATCACTCCAAGCATAATTGATAAAATAGCGGTGATGTTCCAGAACACTTCCCACGACCATACTTGAGGAAAAATATCAAAAATCGCTTTGAATCCACCCACACCTTTATAAGCTCCTGTGCTAGGATTCACAATTTTCTTAAGTTGGTTCCAATAACTACCTACTCTTTCTACACCTTTGTTTAGTCCAATCGGAATAGCTTCGGCAAAGTTATAACTCACGCGGTCTACGTCATAGAGGTTCATCTTCTCAAGGTCTGAAAGCTTAACCATAGTAGCATAAGCAATACCTAGCAGACCGTTTTCGTCCACCTTTAGGTTCACCTGCTCTACTTTTTGGTCACGTATAAGAGTCGCGCTTACCGTCTCTCCTTTCATGGTCTGTAATATTCCTGGCAGTTGATCTACATACTGTATTTTATGTCCGCCTATTTCTGTAACGATATCTTTGACCTTCAACACTGATGCGTTCTGTGAGTCTTCTGCTTCGCCCACTACCACAAACGGAATACGAAGTGAAACAATAGTTTTTTTGTTGTCGTCAACAATCTGCCCAATGAGGTTTTGTGGGGTTTCTATGAGCAGCTTCTGTCCGTTTCTGTCAACCTCTATCTGATTGCTCAATAATAATTTCTCGGGCAAATCAAAAAAGCTCTGTACTTCTTTGCCGTCAATAGTACTTATTTTGTCTCCTGTATGGAGTCCTGCTTGTTCGAGGATAGGATTAGTTACCCATATTCCGTCTTTTAGTTCTGAGCTTTTGATATCTAAATCGCCATAAGCAAATGCAATTCCGATATAAATCACGAAAGCCAGAATGAAGTTTACAATCACTCCACCAAGCATAATAATCAGTCGTTGCCACGCTGGTTTAGAGCGGAATTCCCATGGTTGAGGTTCTTGCGCAAGTTGCTCGGTATCCATACTCTCGTCTATCATTCCTGCAATCTTTACGTATCCACCTAAAGGCAACCACCCGATACCATACTCTGTATCGCCGATTTTCTTTTTGAGCAATGAGAACTTAATATCAAAGAAAAGATAGAACTTCTCTACTTTAGTCTTAAATAATTTAGCTGGTATAAAATGCCCTAATTCGTGAAGAATAATAAGCAGCGATAAACTCAATAAAAATTGAGAGAGTTTTATGATAATTTCCATTTAGAAACAGATGCTTTTAAGTAAGCCGCAAAGGTAAGGTTTTTAGAGGAATGCAGAAAGAAAGAAAATAAATAAAAGAAGACTGCTTGTAAGAGAATAGACTTTTTTCTATTTTGAATTTTGAATTATAAATTTTAAATGCTTGGGGAAAGATTGTTGCGCTGTTAAATAGAGAATAGACTTTTTTCTAATATAAATTTTCAACTTTCAATTTTCCTGCCTAGCCGGCAGGGGGGAACATATTGATATATTCGCACCAAACAACGGCATACACACTATAAAAGTTAGACTTCTTTCTGAAATCGAGAATAATTATAGTATCTTTGAATGTTGCGACCAGCACAATGAGCTTCTACGGAGCTAGCCCCTATTCATTTTGGTTAGTGTTCCTAAAAAGCTAATCCTACTATAAAATTTATCGAATGTTACTATCTGTCATCATACTTAATTATAACGTACGTTATTTCTTAGAGCACTGCCTGTTGAGTGTTCAGAAGTCTTTAGAGCACATAGATGCCGAAATTATCGTGGTAGATAACGCCTCTGCCGACGATAGCTGTCAAATGGTCAAAGACAAATTCCCTGGCGTTATCCTTATCGAAAATAAAGAAAATACAGGTTTCCCAAAAGGGAATAATATTGGCATAGCAAAAGCAAAAGGGAAATACATTTGTATCCTAAACCCTGATACCGTAGTAGCTGAAGACACTTTTTCAAAACTACTGGCTTTTGCTGAAACCCAAAACAACCTCGGAATTGTAGGTTGTAAACTTATTGATGGTACAGGAAATTTCTTGCCTGAGAGCAAAAGAAATGTACCTACACCAAAAATTTCACTTCAGAAGATGCTAGGCAAAGAAGAAAACTATTATGCCAATCAATTAGGTCAAAACCAAACCGGTAAAGCTGCAATTTTTGTCGGTGCTTTTATGTTTTTAGAAAAAGCGAAATATGAAGCCTTAGGCGGATTTGACGAAGTTTTTTTTATGTATGGTGAAGATGTGGATTTATCTTATCGATTCCTTAAAGAAGGTTATGACAACTTCTATTTTGGCGAAACTTCAGTAATCCATTACAAAGGCGAAAGCACGCTAAAAGATGAGGTTTACTTAAAGCGTTTTTATGGAGCGATGCGTATATTCTATAAAAAACACTTCAAGACCAATGCGCTTTTTGATTGGGCTACTAACCTTGGAATTTGGTTGTTTTCAACCAAGAATCGCTTTAAAACGATTGAGGAGGTTCCGCATAGCCCAAATTTATACATCTTGATTTCTGACAATACAGAACTCAGAAGATTATTGGCAAGAAAACTCCTCAACAACATTGATTTGGTCAGAGATTATGACAGCGAAAGTTTTGCGATGTATGCCAATAGAAACATAGAACTCATTTTTGACAACAACTATATGTCGTATAAAGACATCATCAATTTTATGGAAAAGCATAAAAACAAGGGCTATACCTTTAAGATTAGGCCTAGAGACTGCAACTTTATCATCGGTAGTAACGACAAAAACGACAAAGGAAAAGCTATTAACTTCGGGCGCAATTTAGCCTAAGCCCAAAAAACACATACATCTCCAAAAAAGCCTGAAATAATTGACTTGCTGCCAATCAAATTATTCGTAAATTTGGGCTACTTTTTAATTTTAACATTATCAATCTAACTACACTATGGAATATAGAATAGAAAAAGACACTATGGGTGAGGTTAAGGTGCCTGCAGAGAAATACTGGGGTGCACAGACTGAACGCTCTAGAAACAACTTCAAAATCGGATCACCTGCCTCTATGCCAATTGAAGTCATCAGAGGATTTGCTTACTTAAAAAAAGCAGCGGCTTATGCCAACTGTGATCTAGGCGTACTTCCTACTGAAAAAAGAGATGCTATTGCTCAGGTTTGTGACGAAATATTAGCAGGTAAATTAGACGACCAATTTCCGTTAGTCATTTGGCAAACTGGTTCAGGAACGCAATCAAATATGAACGTAAACGAAGTGATTGCCAACAGAGCCCAAGTATTGGCTGGACATAAAATTGGTGAAGGAGAAGCCCTCCTAAAAGCAAATGATGACGTGAACAAATCACAATCATCAAACGATACTTACCCAACGGGAATGCACATCGCCTGTTATAAAATGGTGCTTGAAACTACCATTCCGGGAGTAGAACAATTGAGAGATACACTTAAAGCGAAAGCAGAAGCGTTTAAAAACGTAGTGAAAATAGGCCGTACGCACCTTATGGATGCGACGCCACTTACCTTAGGACAAGAAATCTCAGGTTATGCCGCGCAATTAGACTACGGACTTAGAGCCTTAAGAAATACACTAGATCACCTATCAGAAGTTGCTTTAGGAGGAACGGCTGTAGGAACAGGACTAAACACACCAGAGGGCTATGACGTGAAAGTAGCGGAATATATCGCTAAATTCACAGGTCATCCTTTCAAGACGGCTACAAATAAATTCGAAGCTTTGGCGGCACACGATGCTATTGTAGAAACACACGGAGCGCTGAAACAATTGGCCGTTTCGCTAAACAAAATTGCAAACGACATCAGAATGTTAGCTTCAGGACCGCGTTCGGGAATTGGAGAAATCATCATCCCAGAAAACGAACCGGGATCATCAATTATGCCGGGGAAAGTAAACCCTACGCAGAGTGAAGCACTAACTATGGTTTGTGCACAAGTTATGGGTAACGACGTAGCTATTTCTGTAGGCGGAATGCAGGGTCATTACGAATTGAACGTCTTCAAACCCATGATGGCTGCCAATTTCATAGCGTCTGCTAGACTGCTTGGCGATGCTTGTAAATCTTTTGATGAACACTGTGCACAAGGAATCGAACCAAATCACAAGCGCATCAAAGAATTGGTTGACAACTCGCTTATGCTAGTAACGGCATTAAATACTAAAATTGGTTATTATAAAGCTGCGGAGATTGCACAAACGGCTCACAAAAACGGAACCACGCTTAAAGAAGAAGCGGTGCGTCTAGGCTACGTAAGCGCTGAAGATTTTGACGCTTGGGTCAGACCAGAAGATATGTGCGGGAATATTAAATAATGTTCCGTTAAGCCACCGAACTATACACAAAAACAGGAGTTAATGCTCCTGTTTTTTTTATTGAATAGTCTTGGCATAACTAAAAAACTCTTCTGTCTATAGGTTAAGACAAAAGAGTTTTTTGAGATAGGATTACAAGTGAATCGAATTACATACTTGCAGTTTTTGTTTTTGACGAACAAGAGCTCTTTGCTCCTTCTGAACAACAACCTGCTTTTTTCTCAGCTGGTTTTTCTGCAGAAGCATCGGCGTTAGTCGCTTTTTTATCTTTCTTAGATTTTTTGTCTTTTTTAGGTTTTTCTTGCTCTTGGTAAACTGATGACTGGTCCGATGAAGAGGTCAGTCCCACAACTTTATAGGTTTCTCCGTCAGCCATCTCCTCTACTATTTTGGCAAGTACTTGTGGAGTATGCACCGTTGCGTCATATTCTACTTTGGCTTCTTTAGTATCAAAATCAACTGTAGCTGATTTAATACCGTCCATACCGGCTAATTTTTTCTCAATTGTCTTAGCACAGCCCATTTCGCACTCCATACCTTCTATACTGAAGCTAGCTGTTTGTAGGTTCTCGGCTAAAATTTCGTGCTGAACTTCCTCGGTAGTTGCAGTTGCTTCTACCTCTGTTGTTTCGGCATTGGTTGCCTTGTCATTACAAGCCATAAAAAGCATCGTAGAAAGCGCTAAAGCTAAAATTGTTTTTGGTGTTTTCATAGTGATTTTGAATTATTAAATTATCCTTTAGGACAAATATAGTACAAAAAAGAATAGCTTTTTATAATACTACCTAAATTTCGTCAACCAACTATAAGCGCTATATTTTGTGCCTTTTCCAAAATTATTCTCTACTTTTGGGTTTCTAACCTCTAGGATATGCTTCGGTATTTAGTGAATAAAATAGGATATGCAGTGTTGACACTTTTCGGAGTGGTTTCTGTGATTTTCATACTGTTTAACGTATTGCCCGGAGATCCTGCGCGGCTGATGCTCGACCAAAACGAAGATTCTGAGCAGATGGCTATCATCAAAAAGAAATACGGATTTGACAAACCCATGTATGAGCAATATTTGTTGTATCTGAATGATTTGTCCCCGATTTCGGTTCACAGTGCTAACACAGAAGATTATTCACACCTCAATCCGTATAAATACAAAGCTCAAAAATTGTTTTCGACCGAATCGACAACTTTGGCTTTAAAAGTTCCGTATTTAAGAGAAAGCTTTCATAAATCCGGTAAAAATGTAAGTCAAATAATCTCGGACACACTACCGAATACTGTTATATTAGCAGTCTTTGCTATATTGATTGCTATTGTTGTGGGTATTGTTTTAGGAGTTATTTCGGCTCTTTACAAAGATACTTTTTTGGATAAACTCATTGCTGTAATTAGCTCGCTGGGGATGAGTTTGCCAAGTTTTTTTGCTGCCA
>CAZRCB010000034.1:0-18581 GCA_964598455.1 uncultured Flavobacterium sp. | reverse complement strand
AACTGCAACGGAAAACTTATCAACTTATCTTCTCCCAAAATAATGGGAATCCTGAATTTTACTCCCGATTCTTTTTTTGACGGAGGAAAATATAAATCGGATAAAGAAATTTTACTTCAAACCGAAAAAATGCTTTCGGAAGGTGCTGATTTTATTGATGTCGGGACATATTCTTCAAGACCGAATGCAGTTTTTGTCTCGGAAGATGAAGAAGTAAACCGAATGAAATCTGTTTTGGGGATTCTGACAAAAGAATTTTCCGATGTAATTTACTCGATTGATACTTTTCGAAGTGAAGTGGCAAAAGTTGCTTTGGAGAATGGAGGAGCAATCATCAATGATATTTCAGCTTTTTCGTTAGATGAAAAAATGCTTGATGTGGTTGCAAAATACCAAGTTCCTTATATAATAATGCATATGAGAGGAACTCCTCAAACAAAGCAAAACTTCACTAATTACGATAATTTAGTCAAAGAAATTCTGTTTTATTTTTCCGAAAAAATTGCCCTTGCAAGAAGTAAAGGAATCAACGATTTGATACTTGATGTAGGTTTTGGTTTTGCTAAAACGATTGAGCAAAATTTTGAACTGATGAGTAAATTAGAGTTGTTTAAAGTATTAGGACTCCCAAATTTGGTTGGAATTTCGCGAAAAACAATGATTTATAAAACCTTAAACATCGAGCCCGAAGATGCCCTCAACGGAACAACTGTTCTCAACACCATTGCGCTACAAAAAGGAGCTAATATCCTTAGAGTGCACGATGTGTTAGAAGCTAAGCAAGTTATACAACTTATTGAAAAACTGAACCAAAGTTAGCTTTAGCACAACAAATAAACTCTCGAGAATTGCCATTTTAGTTTTTGTATCTTTGCCTACTTTTATGAATAGAAACTGATGAAAAATAAGAAAACAAACGACTTGAGCGCACTTGGTGGTTTTGTCTTTTCTACCAACGAAAACTTTGATTTTTCTGATACACAAGAAAATATCGAAACCCCTGAAAACCGCAAACAATACTTAGAATTACATCTAGATAAAAAGAACAGAGCCGGAAAAATAGCTACCCTTATCAAAGGTTTCCAAGGTACGGATGAAGATCTAAAAGACCTAGCCAAAAAGCTCAAAACACTTTGTGGCGTAGGAGGTAGTCAGAAAGATGGAGAAATTATTATTCAAGGTAATTTTAGAGATAAAATTATAGAATATCTCAAAAAAGAAGGTTATAACACCAAAAGAGTAGGAGGATGAGTTTAGATAATATATATGTATGGGCAATTGTCATTGCTAATGTTTTAGTGAGTTTTAAAGGTTTTAATGACTATGGTTTTTTTCAAAAACTCGATTTTCACGTAGGAAGTATCCAAAGAGGAGAAAGATACAGAATGTTTAGCTCTGCTTTTTTGCATGCAGATATTACCCATTTGCTTTTTAATATGCTTACATTCTACTTTTTTGCTCCCGTGGTGATTGCTTATGTAGGGAACTGGTCTTTTCTGCTGATTTATTTTGCCAGTTTGTTTTTTGGAAACCTTCTCTCGCTTAGTTTCAATAAACATAATTACAACTATAGAGCCGTTGGTGCTTCAGGAGCAGTAACCGGAATTATTTATAGTGCGATTATGTTTCGTCCGGAGTCCAACCTATACTTGTTTTTTGCAATACCTATTCCAGCCTATCTTTTCGGGATTGGATACTTGCTCTATTCTATTTATGGAATGAAAGCTCAAAATGACAATATCGGACATACAGCGCATTTCGGAGGTGCTATTGCAGGCTATCTCATCACGCTGATGTTGTACCCATCGATGTTATGGGATAACACTCTGATGGTCGTTTTGCTCGCCGTGCCGATAATAATACTTTTTTATTTGATGAAAACCCAAAGGCTATAAGTATAGTTATTTGGCATAGGTTTTGATTTTAACAGATTTGTTATAAATCAAAAAAAATATACTATGAAAAAAATAATTCTGATATTGACAGTTATAGGCGGGATGAGTCTGCAGGCGCAAGATCAAAAAATGCAACCACAGATCTCTGTTTCTGGAGAGGGTCAAGTAAAAGTAATTCCTGATGAAGCAATATTATCTTTTGCAGTAGAAACCAAGGGAGAGGTGTCCACTAAAGTCAAAAAGGAAAATGACGTGGTGATTGACAAGGTGTTGAAGTACTTAAAAACGACCAAAATTAATCAGAAGGATATCAAGTCAGAACGCGTTTCACTATATCCACAGTATGATTATTCCAAGAAGAAAAACTACTATATGGCCTCACAAACCATTACTATTACCCTTAGAGATTTATCTCAATATGAAGTGATAATGGATGAGTTGGTGAAGTTAGGTGTCAACAGAGTTAACGGCGTAACTTTCCAGTCTTCTGAGATCGACAAATTAAAATCAGAAGCTAGAGTTTTAGCCATCAAAGATGCACAGAAGAAAGCTTTAGACTATGCAGGCGCACTAGGACAAAAAGTAGGTAAAGCAATTATGGTGACTGACAACTCTCAACCCTACTACAATCCTCCGGTGTATAGAAATATGATGATGGCTGAGGCAAAGCTAGCAGGTGATTCTAATCAAGAAACCATAGCTGTTGGTGAAATTGAAATCAGAACAAACGTAAACATTACATTTATATTAGAATAAAACTCTAATATTAAACAGCTAAACACTAAGCTGTTCGATGAAAGTCGAGCAGTTTTTTTGCTTAGTATAGCCTTGTAATTGGTTACTTAAAAAAGTTTACCTTAACATAATGTAGCTAATTCTAATTTGTGTTACATTTGCACTAACCTAATTACTAGAAGTGGATAATATATTTATTTACATTTTTGTTGCATTATTTTCTGTGCTAAACCCACTTGGAGCAGTGCCAATTTTCATTGGTCTTACGCAAGGGAATACCAAAAAAGAGCGTTCGAGAATATCACTCTGGACAGCTATCAACGTAATTATAATTCTTACTATTTCTTTTTTTATTGGTGAATACGTATTAAAGTTTTTTGGCATTAGTATAGACGCCCTTAGAATTGCCGGAGGTATTGTAATTATGAATTCGGGTTTTGCTTTGCTCTCTGGAGGTTTTAGTAAAAATAGGGGAGTTAATAAAGAGGTACAGAGCGATGCTCAAAGCCGTAGTGATATTGCACTCTCTCCGCTTGCTATACCAATGTTGGCAGGACCTGGCTCTATTTCGCTAATGATCGCAACTCATCAAGATAACTCTGAAACCATGGACCAAGTGTTGGTCTGTCTAGCGGTTTTGGCTATAGGATTGAGCATTTTCTTGATTCTCAGAAGTGCAAGTTATATCTCGAAGGTTCTAGGAGCTTCAGGAATTGTTGCTATTTCAAGAATTATGGGGTTTATCGTATTAGCCATAGGGATTCAATATATCACCAATTCTGTGGTGAATATCCTCACGAGCATTAACTTCTAGAGAAATAAAAATATATTTTTTTATTCTGTATCCTTCTTTTTGGACTTAGCGAGTGTTGCCTTAAAATCTTTGTTTATCGGATTTATTTTGCCCTTTGGCTGACTAAACTTCTTGGCTGAAGGCGCTTTTTTGTCGAAGGAATCCTTCTTGAAGCTGGCGGATTTCTTGGCTATTTGGTTCTCGTTCTTAGCCAAAACCTCTCTAGGATTTTTTGGGTTTTCTTTGGTTCCTCTTAGGTGAATAACTAATCCATTTAAGAAATTACGTAGAATCTGATCGCCGCACTCTACGTAGTTTTCGTGATCTTCAGAACGAAATATTGCACCTAATTCAGACTTTGTTATCCTGAAATCTACTAATTGCATAATTTCTACGATTTGATCGTCTCTTAACTGCAAAGCAACTCGAAGCTTTTTGAATATGTCATTATTAGTCATCTGATTATATGTTTTTTAGGTGTTGATGTTGTTGAACTATTTAGGGTGGAAATTCACTTCCTTCTGCAAATGTAGCTATTTCGGAGTTAAATATTTTCGATAGCAACTACTTTTGCTGTATTTTGTTGCTTTTGTACATAAGTTTGTGTCTAAGCTTCTTGATATATGGCTCTATTTTCTATCTTTGCAAAGAACTAAAAAACAGAAAAAGTGAGCTTTATCGCATTTCTTAGGAGTAAATTATTTTTGAAACAATTATTAATTGCCCTTGCAATTGTAGTCCTACTGTGCTTTGTATTGATTAAATGGTTGGATATTAGAACCAATCATGGCGAGCAAATCGAGGTGCCGGACTTATCTAAGATGACTGTAGTTCAAGCCAATGAACTTTTGGAAAATCTAGATCTTCAGTATCAAATCAATGATACTGTTGGGTTTCAGAAAGAATTTCCTCCAAATTCTATCGTAGAGCAAGACCCATTGCCTTTGTCAAAAGTGAAAAGCGGCCGCAAGATATATTTAAAAATTAATGCGGCGACTTATGATTTGGTCGAAGTGCCCAATCTAAAAGATAAGACTTACAGACAAGCTTTGCCTACTTTGCTTTCTATCGGGTTTGAAGAAGGAAGCATTAGTTATAAGCCATATTTTGCTGAAGACGTCGTATTAGAACTTCGCCACAAAGGAAAAGTACTAAAGGAAGGCGATAAAATCATGAGAACCTCCAAAATTGATTTTGTGCTCGGAGATGGAAAAGCAGCCTTTCAAGAAGGTGTAATCGAATAACCTTTAAGAAACTGATGAATACAGACACAACAGACCACACCGAGTTTGAGGACGAACTCTTCGAACACTATAATTTTGATGTCACTCAAGGTCAATCTCCGCTGAGAATTGACAAGTATCTAATGCAACTGGTTCAGAATTCAACTAGAAGTAAGATTCAGAAGGCAACAGAAAACGCGAATATTCTTGTTAATGATGTTCCTGTCAAATCAAACTATAAAGTAAAAGGCGGTGATAAAATTAGAGTCCTTTTTGATAAGCCTAAATACGAATACCAAATAATTCCCGAAAATATTCCGCTAGATATTATTTATGAGGATGAAGAATTGTTGGTCATCAATAAACCGCCAAATTTTGTTGTACATCCTGGGCATGGAAATTATTCAGGAACACTAGTTAATGCATTGGCATACCACTTTGAGAATTTGCCTATGAACTCTAGTGAGCGACCAGGACTCGTACACAGAATCGATAAAGATACAACAGGATTGCTCGTAGTGGCTAAGACAGAAGAGTCTATGGTTTACCTAGCGAAGCAGTTTGAACTCAAGACCTCTGAAAGAGAATATATTGCATTGGTTTGGGGTAACCTAAAAGAGGAAGAAGGTACTATCACGGGCTATATCGGAAGGCATCAAAAAGATAGAATGCAAATGGCGGTCTATCAAGATCCAGAGATGGGAAAATGGTCAGTAACTCATTACAAGGTCTTAGAGCGATTTAAATACACGACATTGGTTTCCTGTAAGCTCGAAACTGGCAGAACTCACCAGATTCGTGCCAGTATGAAGTCTATTGGTCATCCTATCTTTAACGACGAACGTTATGGCGGGCATCTGATTCTAAAAGGAACTACTTTTACGAAGTATAAACAATTCGTAGATAATTGTTTTAGTGTTCTGCCAAGGCAAGCACTTCATGCCAAAACACTCGGATTTGAACATCCAGTAACCAAAGAATACATGCGCTTTGACACAGAACTTCCCGAAGATATGGCGCAGTGTATCGAGAAATGGAGAGGCTATTCCAACTTTAACCCCTTTGAGGAAGAATAACGATTAAACCTTGATTCTTGTTCTCTTAAGACAAGATTTAGTTGGCTATACCTGATTATTTCAGAATATTACGGTTCGGGGCTTTGTGAAGTGGGGGAATTAGAAGCAGAAACTTTCAATTTTGCACTAATGTTTGATAGAAGTACAAACCTTGAATTTAGCCGTTAAGCCCCCATTTCACAAAACCCTTGTTATAGGCATACCCCTTTGGTTTAGTTATGTTCCGTCCTTTTGAGCGTTGGAAAAACCATACTCTTTGCCAAGTTTGGGTTTGTAGCGTTGGCTTGTGCGACTTGGCAATGTGTATGGTTTTAGCGTTAGACTTTAATCTTTCTTTTTCGGTGGTGGTGGCGGTGGATTTCTCATTGAGGGTACTTGTCCTTTTGGATTAGCTTCTCCGCTTCCTCCTGGGTTATTTCTCACAGTTCCTGATGGACGACTGTTTGTTTTCTCTTGTTTAGCCATTTATATGATATTTATTTAGATAATGATTTGTTTCAAATTCAGTTTTATTCATTAGTTTTTTATAGCGTTTAATATTCAATTTACAGTCAAGTTCTTCAATGCTTTCCCAATCAGATTGTCGAAGTTCAAAATAATCATCTATTGCTTTTTTGTCCTTTATTTGGTCGTGTTGGTATTTAGTCCAAAGTATTTCAAGTTTGTTGAAATATCTTGTGTACATCATTCGTAAATTGGAAATTTCCTCAATTTCTTTGTCAGAACGGATTATTTGGTTTTCAATGAGTAACAAAAGTTGAACGATAGCAATAAGAATAAAAGCAATCCAAACGTAATTCTCAAAATATTTCCACCCGAGTATTCCGCTTAAAGAAACAAGTAAAGTCAAAATTTGGAACGACTTTTTCAAGGTACGTTGAACACCGAGATATTTACTCAAATAAATTTCTCCGTATTTCATATTAACCATTTCGTACCAAATTTTGTTAGTCATATCCTTTTCTACAAGTCATTATAAATCGTTGCCAATTTCGTTTTGATTTGTCTAAAACTCAAATCAAAATTTAGTTCTTGGCTCAATCCTGTGTTTATGCAATAAATGAACGATTCTTTTCGGTAATACAACTCGTTTCTCTGTAATGATTTTTCAATACTGTCTGATTTTGCAAGTAGGCAAACAAGTTGATAATCGGGATTTATAGCGTCTGTTTTGTTGTTCGGGTGTGCTTTTGTATAATGTTGTGTTGCTGTCAGTTTGATTAAATTTTCCAAATAGTGAGCAAGTTGTGGAAACTTGCTTTTTGGGAAAATGTGATGAACTTGCGTTGCTTCTCCGTTTGCCCATTGGTCTTTAACTTCACTTTCAGAATACATTTTCTTGATTTGGTTCATTGCTTTTTGAACCAAATAAGCGTTAAATGCTGTGTCTGGCAATACATTTTGTTCACTTTCTGCATTGGCTTCTTGTCGTGAAATGGTTTTGTCTTTTGATACATCACGCCAATTTTTGCGGTTATACATTAAATCCGTGTAGTAAAATTCGTTTTCGGACATTCGTCCTTTAATAGAGCCACGCAAATTGTTTTCCATTTACTTCTTTTTATTCTTTTCCTGAATTTTCTTTACTTCTTTCAAAATCTTTTTTTCTTCGCTTTCTAATCTTCGTTCCACCATTTTTACATCTTCGGCTGGTGGAAGTTGCTCTGGTTTCACACCTCTGTCCTGTAGCATTTTTCTAACAGCTAAATTATTTTCAATGTGTTCTTTTGTTATTTGATTGTCGCCTTTTAAATCTTTATCTACAACATTATGGCTTGTTAATTCTGTTGCAAAATCTTTTGCTTTGATTGTCAGCGTTGGAAGAAAATCAGCTAATGGACGATTTGCTGGAACTTGCAAAATTCGTTTCATATCATTGGTGGTTCTTCCACCAAATAATGCTTGGTCGCCTTTTGAACGAATAATTGCAAAACTTTTATTGTCAACTCCTCTTTCAAAAATAATTCCCGATAGTTTCTTTTCAGATTGGGATAGTTTTTCACGAGCTGTAACTCTTGCTACATCTAATAATCTTTTTTCAATAATTTCCTGCTTTCTCGTTTGAACAGCAAAATAAGTTTGGGCAAAAGCAATTTCGGATTTTGTAGTTGCATCACCATTTTGTGCAATTAAATAACAAGCGTATCTTGTCAAGGCAATATCTTCAACAGGTTTTTGAGCACCGCTACCGATTTCGACCATTTTGCTGAATTCAGCAAAATGGTTTTTAGTGTCTTCTCCTGCTTGTTCACAAGACTTTTCAGCTTTCTCAATAACATTTTTAAAATTCCTCCATTGAGAATATCCAAGAATATTTTGCAACTCTCTTGCACTCCAACACTCTACACCCTCATAATCGTAACAAGCATCTTCAAACTTCTTAAAAAGCTCGGATATAAATTCTTTCTTCATTTTTAAGCATTTGTTTTTACGGTTTCAATTGTTTTGAAATTATCAAAATCATTATTAAATACTATTTCTCCATTCTCGTTTTCGGAAACAGCATTTTCATTTACTAATCCTTTTACAATTTTCATCGGAATTACTCTGTCAAAGGACTTATTATTCCAAAAATCTTCTGCATCAGAAAGCGATTGAAACAATTCAAATTCAGTTCCGACTTCTTTGATATAATACTTTACACCATAGACTATTTTTGTTGTCTCCATAATTTTACCAATTTAAGTATTCTGTATGATAATTGATTTGTATTGAACTCAACTCTTTTCGGTTGAATTTTAAATTTTTCAAAGGATTTTCAATAACATTTAATTGCGGTGTTTTTGACAAATTGCTAACTACTACAAGAAAATAATCATCTTTATATTCTTCGGCTTTGATAAATTCATTTTGTGTAATTCTGATTGAACCATTTTTGTTTCTTACACCTTTTATTTCTGCTAAAACAAATTTTTCCTGTAATTGAATTTGGAAATCATAACCATCGCCCCATAATCTTGCATCTTGTAACAAACCACTTTCAAAGACAGGAATGGTTTTGTAATTACTCATAAAGAAAAACTCAGCTTCGTTTCCCGTTTCTTGCAATTGTTTGAATTTTGATTTTACAATCGGCTGAACTTCTTTTGTAGGAAGTATCAACTTTTTGTCGTAATCCTTGATGAATAATTTTACAATGTTTGCAAAAGATATTACATCTTCATTTCCGAAAAGACTATCAATAAAAAGTTTGACGTGTTCTCTTTGATTTCTTTGCCACCAACCTTTTCTTCCATTATCAAAATATGGGTCAAAACTATCTTGTCGGTTTGAAACTGCTTTTTCTGTTTTTGCCAAGCCTAATTCTACAACAAATTTATTGAAAGCTGTTTTTGTATTACACCCAAATTCTTTCGCAAAAGCCAAATCAAATTTTGCTAATCCGTAACCAATCAAATTCATTATTTCTGATTGTCTTTCGCTTTCGTTCAATTCATTTTCCATTAAGCGACTTGTTTTAATGCGTTAGGGATTGCAGTGGAAATCCTTTTGTGAGGAACGAGCAAAAGATTGGAACGAAAAGCCCGACCCGATAGGGAAACGCCCAAATAAAAATCATCCGATATTTTTCCCATTTCATTAATTTCTTCTAATCCTGCAAAAAGTTTGCGAAGCGTTTTTGGCTTGTGTTTTTCAGAGAAAATATCGAACGGACTAATGTTTTGCAAATCTTTGCGAACTCCAATTACAAGCGTTCTTGTTCTGCTCGAATGAGAACCGTAATCTTTGAAGTTTACAACTTTAAAAAGAATATTGTAATGTCCGCCCAAATTCAGTTTTATAGCTTCTTCAATCGTTTTTTCTTTACCGTCTATATCGGTACAAGTTGTATTTAAAAACGCTCTCACGTTTTCAAAAATGAAGAATTTAGGATTTACTTCTTTTGTGATTTTGATTGATTCTACAACTAACGAATTTCTTGTCAATTCTTGGTTTTTCTTATGGTTTGCAACCGACATACCTTGACAAGGTGGCGTAGCCACGATTACATCAGGTTCGGAAATTTTATGTTCGGTTTGCCATTTTTTGATTTCAGCAAAAAGTTTGTTTTTGATTTCTTTTGTTGAAATATCTCCGTCTAAATATCCTGTGTCGTATTTGCATTTGTTGTTAAACGCTTGGATTTTTAAGCGTTTTGTCAGTATTTCGTTTGTCGCAATGCACTCAAAACCGTTTTGTTTAAATCCAAAACAACCAACTCCCGCACTGCTGAATAAACTTATATATGTCAATGGTTTGTTCATAGTTTAGAATTTTATTTCGGTTTGTTTTACGTTCTTACTTTTCAAATAATTGACCTTTTCCTCTGCAACAATTAGTGTTTCAGTTGAACAATTATAAGCGTACATTTTTTTAGCGAATTGGTCGCCAAAATATTCGGTTTTCAGCTTTTCAAAGTCAAGGTCAAAAGCGTTCGCCAATTTGTCTAAACGTTTTTCGTCAAATTCTCGTTTGTTATTTTCGATTTTACTCAAATTTGCAGAGTCAAGTTTGAGAAGTGCGGCAAGTTCAGTCAAAGTAAAACCTTTGTCTGTCCGTAATTGTCTGATGTATTCTCCAAACGTTGCTTTCATTTGCTTGTAAATTTTAACTTGTCAATTATTGACAAAATAAGCTAAAAGTTTTAGTTCTACAAGTTTTTTGTCGGATTTTTTCGAGCGTTGAAAAAATTCAAGCTCTTTTGGTTTTTAGTGTTGGATTTGTGCGGTTGGAAAAACCAAATGTGCTTGAATGTGCGGTGGCGTTCAGAGGTTGCCTATAACACCAAGATAAACACTAAAGAAAACCACCCCAAAACAAGTCTGTCTTAGGGTGGTTTTGTAGGTTATAGAAATGTCGATAGCTTATAAACGCTCAGGAATCATCTCTTTTTCTTCTGGTTCATAAAGGTAGCGTTCTTTACTGTCATCCATTTCGTCCATCCATTCGGTGTGATGCTCTGCTGCCATAGTCCCGGTTACGACACTTTGATATGTTTTGTCTCTATATGTCAGGATGCATTCTTCTTTGTCTTTTAGCCATTCTTTAAACATTATGGCTACTTTATCCACGTTGAAGGACGGGTAGTCAGAAAGAGCAAGTAGATCTTTTATGTATTCCGATTGGAAGTCTACATCGTCAAATCCATTTTTCAGTTGATTGTTTTTCTCTAACCATTGATTGATATCTTGTTTTCTTTCATCCATCGACGGCAGCTCGAGATTGCCCATTATATAATCCCTAGCTACCCAAGCTTGGGCGTCAAACATGTTAAAGGTGTAGTACTGGTCTTGCATTCCCAAATATATTAGCTGAGGTAGTGGATTGAAGAAAATTCCTTTGTATAGGTTGTCAGGATATAAGTTGTTTTTGGTTTTTAAGCGAAGTTCGCTAGGCAGGAAAGGAAATTTATGTTGGTATCCCGTACACATTATCACTGCGTCAAACTTCTCTTTTGTGCCATCTTTAAAATGTGCTGTATCACCTTCGAAGTGAGTTACTAATGGGACTTCCTTCATTCCTTCTGGCCATTTGACGCCAATCGGGGTTGTTCTGTAGCTCAAAGTCACTGATTTTGCTCCGTGCTTATAACATTGCACACCTATATCCTCTGCAGAATAACTACTTCCGATTAGCAAAAGGTCTCGATCTTTGAATTGATCTGCACCTCTAAAGTCATGGGCGTGGAGTACTGTACCAGGAAAGTTCTCTATTCCTTCAAAATAAGGCATATTTGGAGTAGAGAAATGCCCTGAAGCGACTATTAAGTAGTCAAACTCCTCTGAATAAGTTCTGTTGTGCTTCAGATCATCGAGTTCTAGTTTAAATTTCTGAGTTGTTTCATTAAAGCTAACCCATCGCGCCGTAGTATTGAAGCGAATATATTCTCTAGCATTACTCTTTTTGATTCTACCTTGAATGTAATCAAAAAGCACGGGTCTTGGCGGATAAGAAGAAATAGGCTTCTTGAAGTGCTCGTCAAACGAATAGTCAGAAAACTCTAGACATTCTTTAGGACCGTTTGACCAAAGATATTTGTACATACTTCCGTGAATAGGTTCGCCATATTTCCCTACACCTGTTCTCCAGGAATAATTCCACATTCCTCCCCAATTGTTTTGTTTCTCGAAACACACTATTTCAGGAATCTCCTGACCTTTTGCTTGTAGTGCTTCGAATGCACGAATTTGCGCTAGTCCACTAGGACCTGCGCCGATAATACCAATACGTTTGTTCTTCATTGAATCGTTCTTCATAGTTTAGGTTTTTATAAAAATTGAATAGAGAAGCTAACCTTATAGATAAGGGCAGTCTCAAAATAAATGTGGTCGCTTGTAATGTCTGTAAAATACAGAAAGAAGAGTTTGCACTCTAAGTTGAGAAATAATTGAAGAAAATATCAATTAACAGAATTCTCAACTGTGGGTTTCTTTTTAGGAAAGCAATATTGCAAAATTAGTGATTTTTTGGCTAATTTCCGAATAATTTTATAGTTTATTGGTTTTCAGAGCGTTGTGTGTGTTGAGAGTTTACTGTTTATTAGGTTAGTAGATTGTATATGGATTCTTAGACAGAATATTTTGAAAACTTTACTATCTACAAATTGCTATGAATTTAAATTCTGTATATATTTGGGTAAATCAAATTATTTTTTAATTCTAATACTAAGAAACGATGATAGAAGAACTAATTGGAAAATTAAAATCAGAACTAGGAGAACAACTCACAAGTAAGGCTAATATACCGGCTGGGAACGTAGATGGGGTGTTTTCTGTTGTTGGTGATGTAGTGAAAAAAGAGGCTACAAAAGAAATGCTTGGAGGAAATGTCTCAAACTTGATGAGTCTCTTCTCAGATATGTCAAACGATGCAGGCGCTAATCAGATTCAGTCAAATATGGCTTCAGGGATTGTTAGTCAGCTGATGAGTAAGCTAGGGATTTCTCAAGAGCAGTCAAAAATGGTAACAGAAATGGTACTTCCTGCTTTGATTGTTATGGTCTCTAAGAAAACTGGAGGTTCTAAGGATGCGACATCAGTGCTCACTGAGCTTTTTGGGGGTGGCGATAAAGGCGGCTTAGGAGGTCTAGCAAAAGGCTTACTAGGCGGTTTTATGAAATAGTGGAATTCGAATTTTAATCAAAAAGTCAGACTAATTATAGATGTTTACAACGTTCTTAATTAGTCTGACTTTTTTAATGTATGCTTTTTTAAAGTACTTATTCGATTGCCTCCATTTCAATAGCTTTGTCTAGATCTTTTTCGCTATTTCTTTTGATTGCATTTTTCTCACAGGTTTTGCAAAGTTCTGAGATGCCTTTTTGATCCCAAGATTCCTTAACTGTTCCGTTGCTTATACCATCTCTACCTTTGATGTGTTGACAATCTTCAAAAATATGATATTTGTTTCCTGCAGTGGACCAATACACATTGTCGTTGTCAAAGTTAAGCTCTTTTAGTGTAGAGGTTTGTTGATTGATTTCTTCTGTATATTTCTCGATAGACGGAGGATTAAAGTCCACTCCAGTAATTCCAGCGACTAACATCGCCACTACAGCAATAGTTCCAGCAATCCCTTTTGTTTTACCGTCTATATTCTTATTCATAAAGATAAGAATCACTAAAGGCAAGAATGCCAATACACCCATAATTGCTCCCAGCTGATTTTGAATAAAGAATCTTGTCTTGTCCTTTTCTGAGGCAGGGTCTAGTCGGTTTGCTTTCTTCCAAAGTAAAGAACCAGTAATAGATAATGCTAAAATAACTACTATCGCTACGATTAGCCAAGTGAGCGTTTCGTTGCTAATGAGTTTGAAAATGGCGAATATTTGTCCTGCGATAGCAATAATCCATGCCAACATAGCAAAAAGACGTAATTGCTTTGCTTTTCCCTTGCTTTCAGAGCTTGCTTGAAATACCTTTTGTTCTGACATAACCTATGTTTGTTTGATTTGGATTCAAATATAAGAAAAATTCAATTCCTTGTAGCGTTTGTTCTTTATGTTTTCTACTTTTAACAAGCTAGTCTTATTTCATATAAAAAAAGCGACCAATTCCGGTCGCTTTTCCATACATTTATATGTGATAATTAGTAGGTTACGAGTGGCTCTAGTTTAGCTGCTTGTTCGATAAAATTTGTCACTTGCGAAAGTCCAGGAACTGTGCGTGTAATTTTCTTTTCTGCTTGTACTTCTACTAGTTTTGAGTGGAGATTCTCTGCGTTTCGAGTGCGAAGCTCTTTTACAGTATCTACTCCTGCTGCTTTTAGCAACTCAGCAAATTGTGATGCTACTCCGTTTATACGGAATAAATCTGCCATATTTACCCAATCCAAAATCTTGCCTTCGTCAATGCCAGATTCAGCTGCGATTTTTTTTCTGCCTGCTTTTGAAGCACCTACCTCTAATAAACCTTCTACGGTTTTAATGCCTGCATTTGCTAATTTACCTTCGAATACAGGACCGATTCCTTCAATTTCTGTGATTTTTTTTGCCATAGTTTTTATTTTTAATTTATTAAAAGATCAACAGTCAAAATACTTGTTAGAAAGTAACAAGAGAACAACTTGATGTATTCAAAAATAAGAAAAATTATCTAAATTAGTATGCAAGCCGACAAAAATATAGTTTATTTTTTAGATTTATTCTTTTAATTGACGGGTTAGTTGCTGATAGTCGTGAAATATGAATAGGTGAGTATTGAGCCTTACTGGCTTTAGCTCTACAACTTCAATTACTTCGACCTCTACTGTCTACTGAGTTTCTGAAAATGCGCAATCTATTTTGACTGTTGTCTGAGGGTTAATGTAGTCAAGATTATTATTTTTAATAAACAGAACATACTGTGGATATAACTCTCATCTTAATTCTCGGGTGTGTTGCTTGACTTTTGTTTTAAATATATGTTTTCTTGTGATCAATCAATTTTCTTGATTAGTAGGAGGAAGTGCCTTTATGATCAAATCAGTATTTGTAGATAGACCTAAGAAGTATGTCCCGTCTTAAATACTCGTGATTATTTAAGACGGGACATTTTCAGAAGCTTTAGCTTATCTAGTAAATAACAACTCTCTATACTTTGTGAGTGTCCAGCTTTCGTTGTCTACAACGAGCTCTAGTTTGTCACAGTGGTATCTGATTTGGTCAAAATATGGCTTTACGACGTTGCAATATGTTTTTGCTTGAAGTTCTAAAACGGAAATTGAATTGGCTTTTTTGCGTTCTTCTGTCATTTTCTCTACTAATGAGTTAATGGCTTCTACGTGAGAAGAGATTTCTCTAATAATAGCAATTTGTTCCTTTCCGAGAGTTTTGTATTCCTCGCCAAAGATGTTTTTTAGTCCACTAACATTCTTGACAATTAAATTCTGATAGCGTAAAGCAGTTGGGATAACGTGATTTCTTGCGATATCGCCCAAGACACGACCTTCTATCTGTACTTTATTTACATACTCTTCCAATTCTACTTCATAGCGCGCTTCAACCTCTGTTTGATTCATTACACCCATCTCAGCAAATATATTAATTGCTTTTTGTGAAGCTTTAGCTTTAAGCGCTTCAGGAGTGTTTTTGTGGTTGCTTAGCCCTCTTTTTTCGGCTTCTTTTTCCCAAGCCAGGCTATATCCGTCACCTTCAAAAAGTATGTTTCTGAAATATTTAATATATTCTCTCAAGATATTAAATATAGCCTCATCTTTCTTGAGGTTTTTGGTTTGAATGAGTTCGTCTACTTCTTTCTTAAAGTCTTTAAGTTGTTTTGCAACTATCGTGTTTAGGACGGTCATTGAATTAGCACAATTCGCACTAGAGCCCACAGCTCTAAACTCAAATTTATTTCCCGTAAATGCGAAAGGAGAGGTTCTGTTTCTGTCTGTATTGTCAAGCAATACATCTGGAATTTTGCCTACAACATTGAGTTTGAGGTCTGTTTTTTCTTTAGGAGAAAGTTTTCCGCTCGATACTCCTTCAAGCTCGTCTAGTACTTTGGTGAGTTGTGTCCCTATAAAAACAGACATAATTGCCGGAGGCGCTTCGTTTGCTCCAAGTCTATAGTCATTGCTAGCAGAAGCAATTGCCCCTCTTAGTAAATCCTCGTAGTCATAAACGGCTTTGATAGTATTGATGAAGAAGGTCAAAAACTGCAGGTTGCTCATTGGCGTTTTTCCAGGGCTTAGCAAGTTAGTGCCACTGCTCGTAGCTAATGACCAGTTATTATGTTTCCCTGAGCCATTAACTCCTTTGAAGGGCTTTTCGTGAAAAAGCACTTTTAGGTAATGACGCTCAGCTACCTTTTGCATTACATCCATCAAAAGTGAGTTGTGGTCAACGGCAAGGTTCATCTCCTCAAAAATAGGAGCTAGTTCATATTGATTTGGAGCCACTTCATTATGACGAGTTTTTACTGGAATTCCGAGCAACATACATTCGTGCTCTAAGTCGCGCATAAAATTAAGTACACGTGTTGGAATCGAACCAAAATAGTAGTCTTCTAGCTGTTGACCTTTGGCAGAGGTGTGTCCTAACATTGTTCTTCCTGTGATAAGTATGTCAGGTCTGGAGCTCGCAAGTGCTTTGTCAACCAAGAAGTATTCTTGCTCCCACCCGAGAGTTACGATTACTTTCTTGACACTTTTGTCGAAATAATTACAAACTTCTGTGGCAGCGATGTCAATTGCATTTAGCGAACGCAATAAAGGAGTTTTATGGTCTAGCGCTTCACCTGTATATGCAATAAATACGGTAGGGATACAGAGAGTTTTGCCGTAAATGAAAGCTGGAGAGGTAGGATCCCAGGCAGTATAGCCTCTAGCTTCAAAAGTGTTTCTAATTCCACCGTTAGGAAAACTTGAGGCATCTGGTTCTTGTTGAATTAAAGCAGACCCTGAAAGTCGCTCTACTGGGTCACTACCATCCATTGAGGTTTCAAAGAATGCATCGTGCTTTTCGGCAGTAGTTCCCGTGAGTGGTTGAAACCAGTGCGTGTAGTGAGTTCCTCCTTTTGAAAGTGCCCATTGCTTCATCCCGACTGCAACATGGTCAGCCATATTTCGGTCAATTTTTTTTCCAAAATTAATCGCGTCTTTGAGGGCTTTGTAGGCTTCTCCATTCAAAAACTGCTTCATCGCTTTGTCGTTGAATACGTTCTGCCCAAAGATGTCGGATCTTCTTTCTGTTCGGTCTATATTAATTATTTCTCTTGACGAAGCCTCTTTGACTGCTTCAAATCTGAATGTTGACATAAAAGATGTGTTTTATTGGTTTGACCTATGTTTTTATAGGGCAAAAGTAAATATAAATATATTTATATGAACATCGACCCTGTTATTTTTAGGGTGTATGATAAAAAAAATATATATTTAGCAGTGAGTTAGAACGCAACCATTTGCCAGTATGACTGAGGAAATAAAAGAAAAAGCCAAAAAAAATCCGATTTAAAGCAAATCGGATTTAGTTGAATTATTTTCTGAATTTACTGTAGGCACCGCCTAAAATTAGTAGTAGCATCATAATTGAGCTAGCGAGGGCAATTCTGCTTCCGGTTTCGACAACTTGTGGTACAAACCGGAACTCGATTACGTGGTCTCCTTTAGGGATTAGGACACCTCTAAGGCTGTAGTTTGCTTCTAGTATTTTAGTTTCTTGACCATCAATTGTAGCAATCCATCCTTTTGGGTAGTATATTTCTGAGAAAATAGCCAAGCCATCATAAGGATTTGAAGATTTGTATCTCAGATAGTTGGGCTTGTACTCAGAGAGCACTATTGATGATGAATTATCTGTGGTAAAATGTTTTGTTTGTATTTTGTCAAAAACTTTTGTGTTTATGATAGCTGTGTTTTTGTCAAGACTATTGAGAGCTTCCATTTCTTGGTCAGCCGTTGTGACTGTTTTAATCTCATTGACAAACCAGGCATTCCCGTAGACATCTTGATTTTCCATTGGTACACTTATGCCTTCCTCATTCTTACTGATGATGTATTTTACGTTAAGCATATTTAGGATTTCCTGATTTCCTTTGACAATTTGATAGTCGTATAATTCTTGAATTTTCTTTGGTTTTACGGCACTATATCCTCCTAATGAGTGGTGAAAGTACGATGCTCTAGCGCTATTTAGACCTCCATCTACTTCAAAAACTCTATATATAGATGTGTCAGCAAGGATGTTTTTATCTGCAGGGCTTGCCTCAAAAGGTTCTTGCATCTGATAGCGTTCTACAAAATTATCCTGATTTACATAGTTCTTATCTACTAAGTATAAGTCTCCAACCATCAGTAAACCGATGAGAACAACGGTAGAGATATATTGTAATTTGCCTTTGTTGAATCCAAAAAGTACCAGAGCTGAAAGTAGAACCAATAGTAAACCACGCCATAAGTCACTCGTAAAGAGCTCCATTCTATCGAGTTGAAGCGCTTTCATAAATTCAAAACCAAACGAATTGTCTTGGAGAGTGTAGTTCAGATAGTCGATTAGGTTTTGGTCGTTACTAGAAGTGAACGAAAACATTCCTTTTCCTAAGAGTAACAACAATAGAATACCTAGTGTAAGCAAAGCGGTTTTTTTGAGTGCTTCCCATTGTTCGGTTTTGTCCGATTTGAAGAAGGCGGCTAAGCCTAAAATCGCCATTAACGGCATACACAGCTCTAAGATAACCTGAATCGAAGAAACCGCTCTAAATCTATTGTACAGCGGGACATTGTCGATAAAAAAGTCAGTGAGCAACGGAAAGTTTTTTCCCCAAGAAAGCAAAAGCGAGACGATTGCACCCGTGAGGAATACATATTTAATTCTTATTTTTTCGATGAATAAAGCGAGTATAAACACGAAGAAAACAACGACTCCTATATAAGCAGGAGCAGCGACAATGGGTTGATCTCC
>CAZRCB010000033.1:0-18798 GCA_964598455.1 uncultured Flavobacterium sp. | reverse complement strand
CAACAGGGTTTCCTGTTAAAGCATTTTTCAAAGCATCTAAAAAATCATTTCGCACCTTTTCTTTTTTTGCTCTGCCTTGTGCATAATCTCGCTGAATAATAGGAATTTCAACACTTCGATTTTCCAATAACTGCCAAAAGCTTAATTTTTCAAATTTATATTCGTTCATCTTCTTAATCGTTTTGTGTTGATAAATAAGAGTTCAATACTTCTTTGATATTCTCAGAATATGCTGTTCTATCTGCTTCCGACCAAAAAGTCATCTGTTCTATTTCGGAACTATAATATTTCATAAAAACATTTCTTGAACATATAGGAATGAATGTTCCTGTTTTTTCATTTTTAATTATCGTTTTGCGTTTAAAAGGGAAAACAGCATTTTTATAACTACGGTTTGTGCCAGCATCCAACAGCGTTAAATTTGATAAATCGTTTATGTCTTCGTGTATTCCATTTTCACTGAAATGGTTTAATAGTTTGTTGAATAATTGCTCAAAAGTATCCTTTGAATAATTATCAATCTCTTTTAATAAATCAGTATCTTTTTTACTGTTCAAAAATTCTTTTGCTTGTTGCAACCAATCTTTTTGATGTTGCTCAGTTTTAGGCATCTCGGTTGCAATGGCGTGAATATGCTCAATATCCCATTTTTCCTTTTTGTAGCGATTGAACGGAAAACGAGAATTTTCTTTTGTATTATTTAACATTGTTTGAATGTTGTGTAACAATAAAATGGGTCTGATTATTCCATTGCCATATTCAATTTTAGTAAGTTGAACATTTGAAAATCTTTTTTTGATTTCTTCATCAATAAACCTAATAAAATCTGTTTTGCTTTCCGCTTGAGATGTTTCAATAAGTGTTTTAATTTCTTCTCCGAGCGTAACCAAAAATCCAATTTTATGATATAATTCCCGATTATTAAACCAATCTTGCAATGTTTGAAAATAGCGTTTTACCTGTTTCCAGTTTTCTTCGATTTCTTTTTCCGATTTACTTTGAAATTTTTCGGCATATTTTCTGAAAGTATAAGTGTCATCTTCTTTGCTTGTAGGTTTCCCAATAATCAGTTCAAACAGAAATTCAATACGGGTATCTTTTTCGTTTTCATCTTTATTGATAAACAACCAAAACTCTTCATTATGTAATGAATATTCAATAAAATCCCACTCGTTTGCTATTTCCAACTGTTTCAAATAGATTTTTTCGGTTATTGCTTTTTTCTCATCTTCGGTTTTACATTCTTTTGTTTTGAAGTTTGATCTATTGAGAAACAAGGCTTTTATAAGTTCTGCATTGGTCAAAGCAATTTTACCCATATTGATACGAGTGAAAATTTGCACAGCATCGTCTTCGTTGGTTTCGTACCAGATTACTTTGGTTTTTTCTTTGAATTTTGATTGGAAATCATTGTTGTCAAAATTTCCTTTACCTTTTACCCATTTATGAATAGTTTCATAAACACTTGAAATGTGCCAATAATCAATATTGGTGTCATCAATAGTAACTTTATCATCTGTATTAACAACTATATTTTTAAGAAATTCATAGCTGTTAGTACGAGTTTCATAATTGATAGTTGGCTCACTAATTTTTTGTTTTCCAACCCACATTTCATTGAAATAATGAATAATCAGAAAGACAGTTGTCAATCGTTGCTGACCGTCAATAACTTCAAACCATTTATTGTTGTCTTTTTCACTTTTTAAAGAATATTTATCCTTTTGCTCTACTGTCATTTCTTTGACTATAAGCGGTTGTAAACAATACCATTCTTCATTTGCAGGTTTAAATTCTTGAATGTCATTCAATAACTCTTTTACTTGTCGCTCTGTCCATCGATACCCACGTTGATATGCAGGAATAAAAAAGTTCATTCCCAGCAAATCGCTGATTGGTTTTGTTGATATGTTGTTATTCATAGTAATCTTTATTTTGTGGTTTGCAAATATACTGAAAATAACCTTGCACACGCTTCAGCATCGCTTAACGCATCGTGATGATTCAGAGAAATGTTGTATTGTTTACAAAGTAAGTTCAGACGTTTTTTAAAAATACGGAACGTGTCGTGTTTGGTGTATTCGGGTTGTGGTAAACCGTAATGTTTCAATACATTTTTCAAACATACGAAGTCAAAACTATTTCCGTTGTGAGCCACTACATTTTGTCCTGAAATAAACGGTTCTATTTCGTTCCAAATTCGGTTAAAGGTTGGTACATTTTGTGTTTGTTTGGGTGTGATTCTGTGGATTTCGATAAACTGTTCCCAATAATAATTGCCGGGTGGTTGCACCAAAATACTTTTCTTTTGGGTTATGATTCCGTTTTCTACACGAACCAAACCAACCTGACAAATACTGTAACGATAACCGTTGGCTGTTTCAAAATCTATGGCTGTAAATGTATTCACTATTCTTTGATTTAAATTTCACTGCAAAGATGAAACTCCATAATGCCAAACTATGTCGTTTTGAAAACGGAAATAAAAACAATCCCGAAAATTTTTAGGTTTCGGGATTTTGGTTTTTAAATTGTGTAATGTTCGTCATTCTCAAAAACAACATTTTCAATATCTAACAGGTACTGCTCACAAAGTAGTTTTTTGAGTGGCTCTGTAAGCCAGTTTCCGTGAAATATGTAAAATTTATTTTCTGTTGTATGATACGAAACCCGACCTCTCGGGACATAAAAATATTCGCTTCTTACATCAATGGGCAAACTGTTTAAATAGCCCAATTGCTCCAATTCTTCCCACTTTTGAAAATGATTGTATTTTGAAATGAGCCAATTTCCATATTTTTCGCTTTTATCCAAGGTTTCGGTTGTGGCAAAAAAAAATTTTACGGTTTGGGGTTATCCAAACATTCCTGTCATAGAAAATTTTGATACTATAAATATTACTTAATTTTACCTTTTTCTTCTAAATTATCAATATAAAGTTTTGGGTTTCTATATTTAATTCCTCTACCAAAAACAGAAGGGTGGTATCCAATATATATGTCTAAATCACAGCTTATCTTTGGTTTTATAAGATTTAGAAAATAACCTTTTAAAGTTTTGCTTTGAACAATTATAATATTTGGTTTTATTATGTTAATAGTATTTATTAAAAGTTCAATTTCTGATTGTGGATTTGGATTTATAAATTTTCTATCACTATCTCCTGCTCTTCCCCTTTTTTCATCTTTTTCATTAATTTTAAATCCTCTTCCAATAGTAACAAAATTGTAAAAATTAATCAATGAAATATATGATAATACATTTGTCGGAAGCACATCAATATTGTCTTTTATAACTTCTCTAAAAAACTTATTTGATTGAGAAAATTTTTGCCATTCATTTTCCCAATTATTTTGATTTTTCAAAAAGTATAAAGCCGTTCCATAAACTCCAGCCATATGTGGGTTTTTCTCACTCAAATCTTCATTCAAAGCACTCTTTTTCCTTTCTTCATAATTCTGAAAGCGATTTTCTTTAAAACACTCATCTTTTCCCATATCAAGACTAACAAATAATAGCTTTGTTTGAGATGATTTATAATTATCTCCTATCGCTATTTTTGTTGCAAATCTCTTATCTCTATCTTTCACAATTCCTGATATATTATCAATAGAGTTTTCTTTAAAAAACTCCTCGTATAGTTTGTCTAATTTATCTGTCATATCTTTTTTTACAAATCTAAAAATTATTTCTGTTGCTTCCTAAAATTCCCCAAAAGCGATTCGATGTTCTGTTTTCCTACGGGATTTTGGCTGTGAACGGCAAAATCAGGAAGTGTTATTTGTCTGTCCAAACAATATTCAACCAACATTTTAGCACAATCATAACCCGTTTTTTCTTCTCCCAAATCGTGGTCAAACGAGATAAAATCAGGTAATCCGTTTTGTTCAATGAAAGTAACAAATTCCAAGTACGAACGAACCCCAACAAAACCAAAAGGAATCGGGCGAATATCGTCTAAATAAAGTTTCTTTTGCACAGAATATAAACTGTCAAATAACATCTAATATTTTTTGAGGTTGGGTTTTACAATTTTTCAACCTGCAACAAAGAACCATTCAAAGCACCTGCTTTTTTAATATCAATTCCGTACTTTCTTTCGAAAGCCTCTATTACTTGATGACCTCCGTTAGTTGAAACAGGATTTCCATAAGTTGAAACAACCTCAACACTCATTCCTTTTTCGATTCTGATTCCGTTTGCTGACCTTGTCGTTTTTACTGTAATTCTGAATAATGCCATAATAATTAGTTTTAAAAATTAGTTATTGTTTTCTTCGATGAACTTCTTTAGTTTTTTATTCCATTTCTGAAAGAAGTTTTTCGGTTTATTTTTCTTTGGTTTGGTTTCCTCCCGAATTAAAACCTTGATTTGTACATTCTTCATCTTTTTTTTCTGACAAATCTAAAACCTCAATAAGCCAAACGGTGTCGTTTTAAAAAAAACTTTTCCAAAGCTCTGAACTTTGGAAAAGTTGAGAAATCGAAAAATTAAAACCCGATTACTTTTCGTCTCTCGGGTTGGAAGCCCATTTCTTCCTGATTATAAATATCCGTTAGGGTCATCGGTTGGATTATTTCTGTCTGAAAACCAAGTCTATCAGATAATTTTTGAGCTTTTTTGGTTTCTAATTCCTTAAATTCGTATTTGGCAATCAGTCGTCCTTTTCGGAGTAAAGCCGAATCTACTCTCGACAAATCGGTATTGAACGAACAAACAATCTGAATATTCAAACAATCCGAAAGCAATCCGTCTGACAAATTGAGTAAAGCCGAAACGGGAGAAATTCCGTTTTGTTCTCTGTTCATAATGATGTTTTCTGCATCTTCAATCACAAAAACCGAATTAGGATTGTCAATCAAAACCGAAAACAAAGCTGGGTCAGTAATGGAAGCAGCCAGATTCGGAGGAAGAAAAATCACATTCTTTTTAACCGAAGAAATCAAATAACGAATGTAAGAGGTTTTTCCTGTTCCGGGTTTTCCGTGTAATAAAACTAAACCTTTGTCTTTTTGTTTGGATAGTCTTTTATGAATGATTTGATGAATCGGAAGAAAATCGTCATTGTAATTGTTTTCGATATTCAACTTCGGTTTTGCAATTTCCATTGGTTCTGTTTCAAAACCTCTAAATCCGCTTACTAACAACTGAATTTCAGACTTTTGATGTGTTTTACGGACTTTGAATTTCGTTATTTCATCAAAAATTTTGTTTACTTTTTCTATGTCGGTTTTTTTGAAAAGAATTCGGATTCTGGAACAATTCGTATCAAAATCAACCAACATATCTTCATACAAAAAATAAAAAACATCGTCAAATTCAGGTTTTTTTCCTAAATTTATTTTGCAGAATAAGCTGTCTTTAATTTCATTTTTATAATTTTCTTCCAACCATTTTCTTGCTTTTTTGCAGTCAATTTCTTTATCTGCTAACAGATTGGGAATGTACCCGAAATAAGCTGAAAATAATCTTAATTCATCTATATAGGAACGTTCATTTTCTCTAAAAACATCTAAATGAAATGGTTTTAGTGAATTTTCCTGCTGAAAATCATTTCTGATAATGACACTTTCTCGGATTGGTTTTTCTGTTTTCATACAACTATTTTTTAATTACAGGTCAAAATTAGTCTTGAATAACGTCAAAATATGTCGTTTGAAAATAAAAACAGAAAAATGTAGATTTTTAACTCTAACGGAGTTCAAAACTCCGTTAGAGTTAAGAGTTATAAACCTTAAATCCTCTTTCCAATCGGGTTTTAATACTGTCTGCTAATGATTTTGGTTCAAGGACTTTTACAAATTCTCCATACGAAAGCAACTCCATTTCAAAATCGTACGAAACAATCAGATTTAGCTCGATTGTCATTTTATCTTAATATACGAACGTTCATTTTCTCTAAAAACATCTAAATCAGTAGGGTTAAATGTGTTATCCTGCTTTGTCGGATTTGTGCCTTTTCGCAAAACAAAAATAAGGGAATCTCAGGTACTTTTTATTTTAGACTTTCGGATGGTAGTGATAAAATACAAAACTAATTTTGACAAAAAATAGTTATTCTCTACTTAAGCTTAAACTTTGGTAATTCCAATTGATTGAAGTACTTTATTTCCAGTATGTTAGGGAATTATTTATTCCTCAGCCAAAACTCATCTTCCCAAGTATCGGTAAAGATTTCGTTATGATGTAGGTCTATTTCGCTCAGTTGCGCAGGAGTAGCAATGTTTTGGATTTCGTTAAACAACACGCGCTCTTCAAATCGGATGTGGTCATCCAACACTTTTTCTAAAGTCTTTAAAGTTTCAAGCACATCTTGTTTGCTTTCAATCAAAGCATGAATTTGTTTGTGTTCTTCTAATACTTGAATTACCAACGGATGATCATTAGCGAGTACAGGAAAAACATGTTTTTCTTCTACCTCAAAATGGAATTTCAGGTGCGTATCCCAAAACCAGTCAACGTAGGCTTTGATGCGTTTTGGCGCTATATCTTTACTGAGTCCTTGTCTGATTTTCCAACACAACAGCAGTCCGTGGTGGTGCTCTCTACTGATGGGTTTCAAGGCTTCGTGGCGTTTTATAGGTTTTATGCTCAAGGTATGGGAGTTTTAAGGTTGTAGTATATCTGAAAAAAACTTTTTGCTTGGCGAATTTGCCCAAGCAAAAAGTGTGGTTTGTATAGAAACGATTATTAGTCTTCTAAGTGTTTCCAATAATTATTTGCCTGAGCTATGGTCTGAAATTCTAAGGCAATTACTTGTGCAGAAGCGATAAGTTGTGCCGTATCACTGGCATAATCACTGCGCAGTTGTTTTCTGACTTCTGGATCTGTTTGGATAGCAGCTATTGATTTTCTAGACATCTTGATAGCTAATTCTCTTCCTTCTTGAGGTGTTTCGGTTATGAGCGAGTGTAACCAAATTTCTTTATTTTCCATAGTAGTATAATTTAAGTGAGTTGTTAGCTTTTTTATGTTCTACCTGAAAAATATCAGATAGTAGTTATCTCAATAAAGTCGATTTACCGTTTTTTAGGTTAGTTGCTAGCTCATAGATAGAGGTGTTTTCTAGCATTTGTTTGAGTTCAGCTCTGACGATTGCAAACTTTTCGTGCATAGGGCAGGGGTTATCGGCATTGCATTGACTCATCCCGAGTCCGCAACCCTTATAGACAGCATCGCCATCAATTGCCAAAACGATTTCGCTAATATTCGTATTTTTCATGCTCTCGATATCGATTTCTAAGCCTCCGGAAGGACCTTTTTGCGAACGTACGATATGGTGTTTGGTCAGCGTTCCGACAATTTTAGCCGTAAAAGCTTCTGGAGAATCGGTCTGTTGAGCGACCTCGCGAATCTTTACGCGTCTGTATTCCAAGGACTGAGAAGCGATATAAATCACAGCTTTAATGCCGTATTCACATGATTTTGAAAACATGGTTTTGAGATAACTTTACTTACAAAGATAGCGATTATAGTATTTCGGACAAATTTATCTAAAATATTTAAAAAAATATTTTCTGTTGCTGAATAGGGGAGGTTTTTTAGTTTCCTTTGGTAATAACAGCGTTGTCGATATGATAAATCCAGTCTTCGATGTCGTTTTCGTTATACCTAAAGTTACCAGTTAGGGTTACGTATTGGTCTGTCTTAAGGCGTTTTTTGAGGTCTTTGAATTGGATTCCCATAATGGTTTCAGGACCTGCTTGTCCGCAGAAGAAACACTGTGCAAACACATTTTTGCTCAAGGCATAACTCACGTTGTCAATTGGGATGATAAATCCGCTGATGGTGATTTGCTTTCCTTTCATAGCTTTGAGTTCTGGGTTTACAATCGGGTACATAACTCCATCGGGATAGTCTTTGTGTGGTTTGGTTACGTATTTGATTTTGCCGAGCATCGCCCAAGTCATAGTGTCTTCGCTAAGGTTAGGTTGCACGACAATCGGGTTAGCGACCAAAGCCTCAAAGTTGACAAGGTTTGCGGTTTGTAGATTAGTATGTGTTGAATGGGGTTTTGCAAAGGCTACTTTTTCTTTATCAGAAGTTTTTAGGTTCCATCCCATAAAAAGAATGATACTAAAAATAAGACTAGCTGCCAAGTATGTTTTACGCATTGTTTAGGGTTTTAGAGATGTTGAGTGTATAGGCTTTTATCGCAGGAATACAAGCTGCAATGATTCCCACAGCAAGGGTTAGTGCAAATAACATACCTTCTTTTTGCCAAAGGATCAGCGTGGGGTCAAAGTCCATTTTATATTCTTGTGCCGTAGCGTTTGAGATCATCCAAAGTGACAAACGCCCTAGCGCTGTGCCGAGTACAAACCCGACTACGCACAACAAAAGGCTTTCGAATAAGATGAGTTGCAGGAGTTGCCCTCTTTTGGCGCCACCGATACGCATTAGCGCGAATTCGTATTTGCGTTCTTTGAGTTGGTTGTATAAAGCGATGAAAATACTAATTCCGGAGATGAGCATAATTCCCAAGGCCAAGTACTGTAAAGCGTCTAAGCCCAATCCGAAAAGGGCAAAAAGCCTATTGACTTCAATCGCCGGACTAGCTACTTGCATTTTAGTGTTTTGCGGAATCAATCTCGGCCAAGAGACAAAGGCCATTTTATTTTTGATCTTCAGCAGTACTGCCGTGATTTCTTTGTCTGCATGTATATCTGCTACAGCATGCTCGTGTGCGTGGTCATCGTCGTGATCGTGTGCGTGGTCATCGTGTGCAGCATGGTCATGTTCGTCGTGATCGTGCGTATCGTTGTGGATGAGCCAAACGCTATCGACTGTACACAGCACGAGGTTGTCAATCACTTTGCCCGTAGGGGCGAGAATACCGACAATAGTATAGGCGTGAGTGTCGTGTATGTGTTCGTCTTCTTGACTTTCGCCGTGACTGCCAAAGAATGTATCACCTACTTTTAAATTTAGGTTTTGTGCTATTTTAGCGCCCACAACCACTTCAAAATCTTTTTCGAAAACTTTACCTTCAATAAATGCTCCTCCAAATTTAGAGATATAATCTTCTGTGGTTCCTACAATCTTATAACCCAAATAATTATCTCCGAACGCCAACGGAATAGCTGTCTCAACAAATGGGTGTTTCATCCAGACTTCTGCTTCTTTGTAGTTGATGTTCCCCGTTGGGCTATCGAGTTGATATACCGAAGAAAGAATAAGTTGCAAAGGACTTCCTTGTGCGCCGAGTACTAGGTCAACGCCATCGATGTTTTTAGAAAACTTATTTTCGAATTGCTCTTGAAGTAGAATCAGCAGCGAAATAATAGCTACACTAGCCGTCAGCAGGAGTATACTCAGGCTGGTATTTAGGGGTTTGAACCAGAGATTCCTCCAGGCGATCTTAGCAATCATAGTTTTAGAAAGTTAATCAAGTTCTTCATAATCAATATATTCACCAACTTTTTTGGTCGAGCGCAAAGGTTGCTTAGTTGCAGACTTGTCCGTTTTAGTATTGGCTTGTTGTTGATTACCATTAAATTGTTGCTCGTATCTTTGCTGAAAGTTTCCTTGTGCTTTTTGGATAACTTTCTTCATCAAATACGGAGCAAACAAACGTGCTAAAAATTTAAAGATATAATAAATAGCGACTATAATTAGTATCGTTCGTATAAAACCGGACATAGAGGCTTGATGTATAATAGTTTCATTCATAATTATCAAAAATACAAAACCCCTGACAACAAAATCTTAAAAATTTGTAAAAATGGTTTATTTTTGAGCTGTGCTTGATTTATGGACTTTGCCTACTCAAAATTAGTTTAGGATACGAGCTAAATTATTTTCTAGACAAGCCAAAAGAGATATAGCTATAATTATAGTTCTTCAGTAAAGAAGTACAATTGAAGGGTGTCGATCTAAATTATCACCATTATGAATTGGATATCATTTCTACAAATTCCTTATTTTATCTTTACTATTCTAGTGATTCTAAGAGTACTCTACGACACACGAAGTAGCACCAAAGCCTTGGCGTATATCTTATTTATAGTGTTCTTGCCCATACTCGGAACCTTGTTTTACTTTGCTTTTGGCATCAACTACAGAAAACGAAAACTCTATACCAAAAAACTTGTCATCGACGAGCACCAAGGCAAACTGATTCGACAGAAAATGAACGCCTATTCAGAAGCCATCCTCAACTCGGGCCTGATTGCAGACAAACACAAAACTTTAGCGGCTTATATTCGCTATTCTAGTAACAGTCCGTTGACGGCAAATAATGAGGTGAAGTTATTGATCAACGGAGAAGAAAAATTTCCAGCACTTCTAGAGGCGTTAGAACAAGCCAAATCACATATTCATCTGGAATATTATATTTACGAAAATGACTTTACGGGCAATCAGATAGCAGATATGCTCATCCAAAAAGCCCAACAAGGTGTCGAGGTGCGCTTTATGTATGATGATTTTGGCAGCCACGGACTTGGTAAGGCATTCATCAAAAGACTTCAAGAAGGAGGCGTCCGCACAGCACCTTTTTATAAGATTAAATGGTATGCTTTCGCGAGTAGAATCAACTACAGAAACCACCGAAAAATCATTATTATTGACGGATTGGTCAGTTTTGTGGGCGGCATCAATATGAGTGATAGGTATAGAAATGACATAGAAGATGAAAACCAACTCTATTGGCGCGATACGCATCTGATGATTAACGGTCAAGCCAGCGTATATCTGCAACACCTCTTTGTGAGCGATTGGAACTTCTGTAGCAGCCAAAAGCTAGCCTTTGGCAAAGTCTATTTCCCTGATATATCCAATATTGATTCCATCAAAAATGATATCGTACAGACGGTTGCCTCAGGTCCGGATAGTAAACAACCTGTGATTTTCTATTCCCTGTTGGCGGCGATCAGTTCGGCTAAAAAGAGTATTTATATCACTAGTCCTTATTTCATCCCCGGAGAAAGCCTGATGGACGCACTGATTATCGCCATACAAAGTGGCTTAGACGTGAAGGTCTTGATTCCGGGAGAGTCAGATTCTAAAATGGTCAATGCCGCTGCAGGAGCTTATTATACCGAGCTCATAAGTTATGGCGCTAAAATATACAGGTACGAAAAGGGATTTGTACACGCAAAGACTATGGTTATTGATGGCGAATTGGCAATCATCGGTTCGGCAAATATTGATTACCGCAGTTTTGACTTGAACTTTGAGGTCAATGCGATGCTGTATAGCCCAAAGATTGCCCAACAACTCACCGTCGTTTTTGAGGAAGACCTAAAAGAAGCAGTGCTGATAGACAAAGAAAGCTGGCTAAACAGACCTAAATACATACATTTGTGGGAGAAAATAGTCAAGTTGCTGTCTCCGTTTATGTAGGACAACTAGCCTTTGTGCTATGGGTTAGAATGATAAAATAACTTTCGAATGCCGATTAAAACAAAAACCATTAAGGTATAACCCACAAAGAAGGGAAGAATAAAATCAGCTAGACCACTCACCAGAAAAACCCCAATAAGCAAGAGTTGAAAGCCCAAACCAAAAGTAGATACCACCATCATCAGCCCTTTAGGGATATATTGACTTATGGCAGCTTGGCGGTCTAGGGCATAAATAGCCTGGTCAAAAAGACCGTACAGAAGTTTATACAAACCAAAAAGAATATTGACGTGTTGTTGCTTTTCGCCGTTGAGCGCTAGGGGAGTTCTGTCTTCAATTATGCGGCTAGTAGTGTCGCCGTCATAGTGATTGCGCAAGATGACGTAGTAATAATTATAGAGTGTTCCTTGTAACTGCAACCCCAAGAAAGCTAGAATACATATCCAAATAGAAGTATCGGTGATTGACCAGATGCTTAAGAATATCAAGGCGTTAAGAATAATATCCGCTACTGAATCTAAGTAGCGCCCGGTATATGAAGGGGTGTTTTTGACGCGTGCCAATTCTCCATCGGCAGCATCAAGGATTGATTTTAGGATTAAAAAGAAAGAGGCTAGCCAATAATAACCTTCGATAATACAATAAATGGCGATTAAGCCAGAGATTATAAAACCAATTGTAACGTGAATAGGAGTGAAGGCTGTATTCTTTAAAGTATTTGCAATGCGCCTTGCAATAGGTCTTCCGTAGTCAGAAAGATCAATGAATATATGCTCTTTGGGTAGTTTGGACATGTGATCTTCTAGAGAACTATTAAGCGGAATATACCATGGTAGTTACTCGCAAAGATAAGGCTAAATCAGGAGTTTAGTTTGGGTTCTTAGAATAATTCAGTGGTTGGGGAAGGTTTACATAACGATAACCCCATAAGTCTTGACAGCATATAATCGGTAGGGCCCGCGCGCCGAAGGAAGGAAAGTTGAAAGTTGAAAATGGAAAATGGCCGTCCCGTCGAAGGAGGAAAAGTGAAAAACTGTTCTGTTTTTGGGGGAGTCAACAATTCAAAATTTATAATTCAAAATAAGCGCTTAGCCGTCAGCGCGGCGGTCTCTCTTTGCTTGTAGATCTAAATTATATTTTGCTCTAAAATTACTTTTTGAGTCAAGATTTCTTTAATTTTGTGCTACTATGAAATTAAGAAGTTTGCATACTACTAAGTTATTGGAGTTTTATGCTCCAGACTATTCTACTGATATAGAATTGCCTTTTATGGATACGGGCATAAGCGCTGGTTTTCCTTCTCCGGCAGATGATTTTATTGAGCTGAGTATCGATTTAAACAAACACCTTATTAAGCATAGAGACACTACTTTTTTTGCCAAAGTAAAGGGTCATTCTATGAAAAATGCGGGTATTTTTGATGGTGATTTATTGGTTATTGACAAGAGCCTAGAGCCCCAAAACGGCAAGATTGCAATATGCCAGATTGACGGTGAGTTTACTGTAAAGCGAATAAAGATAGAGGAGAATATCGTTTGGCTCATTGCTGAGAACGAAGATTATAAGCCCATTAGAGTCACTCCGGAGAACGAACTGATGATTTGGGGCATTGTCGTATATAGTATAAAATCACATTGATGTTTGCACTAGTAGATTGCAATAACTTTTACGCCTCTTGCCAAAGGGTGTTTGAGCCGCATTTAATAGGGAAGCCCGTTGTGGTGCTTTCTAATAATGACGGCTGTGTGATTGCGCGTTCTAATGAGGCAAAGGCGTTGGGTATCCCGATGGGTGCTGCTGCTTTTGAGTATAAAAAGCTATTTCAAGAGAATAATGTGTTTGTATATTCGTCAAACTATGCGTTGTATGGAGATATGAGCAGCAGGGTGATGAATATCTTGTCTTCCTTTACGCCCGAGATAGAAATTTATAGTATTGACGAAGCTTTCCTAAAGTTTGAGGGTTTTGAATTATTTGATTTGAATCAATACGGCTTACGAATCCAGCGAACAGTTACTAAAGGAACGGGAATCCCCATAAGCATTGGTTTTGCACCTACTAAGGCACTTGCCAAAATAGCCAATAAGATCGCTAAGAAATTTCCTGATAGGACTCAAAGTGTGTATAGTATTGACACAGAAGAGAAGAGGGTCAAGGCACTGAAATGGACTAAGATTGAAGATGTTTGGGGTATCGGTGGTAAACATGCCAAGCGATTGCAGGCAAAAAATGTATTTAATGCTTATGAGTTTACGCAACTACCTGACCCGTGGGTGAGGAGTGAGATGACGGTTGTAGGGCTAAGGCTCAAACACGAACTCGAAGGCAAGCCAAGTTTAGATTTAGAAATGCCTTCTAGTAAGAAATCTATTGCTACTACTAGGTCATTCGAGGAGGCATATACAGATTTTGAAGCCATATCTGAGCGAATAGCCACCTTTACGGCTTCTTGTTCAGAGAGGTTGCGCAAGCAAAACAGCCATTGCAATATGCTGATGGTCTTTGTGCAGACGAGCTTTTTCAGAAAAGACAAGCCTCAGTATTCAAGGAGTATTGCCATCAAAACAGACTTCCCAACGAACTCGACCATTGAGCTGAATCACTATGCCCAAATGGGATTAAAAGCAATCTTTAAGGAGGGATATGACTATAAAAAAACAGGTGTAATACTGATGGGTATCACCCCGAACTCAGCAACGCAACTCTCTTTTTTTGACACATCAAACCCCAAACACCAACCCTTGATGTCTGTTATAGATAGACTAAATAAAAGCTATGGCACCAATAAAATTAGATTTGCAAACCAGTCTTTGGGCAGGCAATGGAAAATGAAGCAAGAGAAACTCTCGCAGTGCTATACTACAAAAATTGATGAAATCATTAAGCTTAAACTCTAGGAGAAGTTGGTGTCATGTGTGAAGGGCTATTTTTTGTTTTATTTTAAACTTTCCTACCTCACCCGCAAGCAGGCTCGCCTTGCCGACAGGCAGGCCCTCCTTCGGCGGGCAGGCAACTTTCAATTTTCAACTTCAATCATAACAATGCATTTAGGATTAATCTTATTAGTTATCTATTTTAAAATGTTAAACAAATGTAAATATATGTATATTTGCACATTGTGAAATAATTAATTAAAGTGTTTGTTATGAGAAAAATTACATTTATTATTGCGGCTTTCTTGTCTGTATGGATAGGATTTGCACAAGGGTCTGAGACCTTTGATAATGCCACAGATTTGCCTACAGGTACTAATTACGGAGACGGGTTTTTTGTTGGAGAAAATGGGGTGACATGGAACTATGTTCACTGCCAAAGTATGGGAAATTTCCCGATCGATGGGATAGGTATTTTACTAAGACGTGCGAACGAACCTAGTAGTATAAGCGCAACCCTTCAAGGGGGGATTGCAAACTTTTCGGTAGATACTAGAAAAGCATTTACAGGGAGCGCACAAAGAAAGTTAGAATTGGTGATTAACGGAGTGGTTATTCAGCAATTTCAACCCACTTACGGAGCGGGAGAGGATGCTACTGTAGTTCCTTTTGTGGTTGAGGATATCAACATCGAAGGTACTTTTACGTTAGAGTTGCGCATGTTCGGAGCAAACGGAAACCAACAGATAGTGCTTGACAACATTACTTGGACAGGTTATTCTACTGTAGATCCGTGTGATGAACTAGCAATACTTAGCACTACTGGTGATTCGACCTGTGATTCAGGTGTGATGACCCTTGAGGCAACTGCTGCATCGACAAATATTTATTGGTATGCTAACCAAACAGGTGGAAGCCCGCTGCATACAGGCACAACTTTTACTACGCCAAACCTAACTGCAACAACATCTTATTGGGTTGCTGAGTTCTTGGATGTAGCAGGGGTTATTTGTGAATCAGCACGCACAGAGGTTATAGCTACTGTAAACCCTACTATTGCTGTTGTGGCTACTTCTTTAGATGAGGATATTTGTGAAGGCACAAGCACTACACTTACTGCAACGAGTGTCAATACTGCTTATACCTATACTTGGGAGCCAGGTGCGCTTTCTGGAGCTTCGGTTAGTGTAAGCCCGTTAGCGACTACTACCTATACAGTAACGGCTTTAGACCCGAGCACTGGATGTACTACCCAAGACAGTGTGACTGTTGAAGTGATCAGTATTCCCGATACATTGACTGTAACGGCTTCTTCAGCCTCGGTTTGTGCAGATACAACTGTAATGCTTACAGCTGTACCTTCAGAAGTGAGCACAGGTAATATTACTTGGATGCCTATAGCCAACCTGTTTATGGATGCACAAGCAACAATTGCCTATGACGGAACTCAAGCGGCTACTGTTTATATGAAAACAGCACAAGGAGGAGATTATACCTATACTGCTACACTTACCGTAGGAGGTTGTGGTAGCGTATCGGCTGATGTTGAAGTTGGAGTTATTGAGGTTGAACTACCTGTGGCGGCAAGTCAACAGACATTTGATCTAGGCGAAACCCTTGCGGACTTAGAGGTTGTAGGAACAGGAATTACTTGGTATAGCGATGCAGCAGGTACTACAGAAATCCCAAGTACTACTGTGTTAGAAGATGGTACAACTTATTATGTGAGCCAAACGCTTAACGGTTGTGAGAGCGAACTATTAGCGATTACCGTAACCGAAGCCTTGGCAGTAGCAGACCACAGTATCGCTGGATTTGCTTATTATCCAAACCCGGTAAACGACCTGTTATTCTTAAGAGCAAACACGCTAATCGATTCGGTTGTAGTCTATAACCACATCGGGCAATCAGTCTTAAATTTAAGACTGAACACTACTGAAACTCAGATTGATTTCTCGCTACTTCCTACAGGGGCATACTTTATTAAAGTTAGCTCAGACGGAAAGACATCAGTAAACAAATTGATTAAAAAATAATAAGCTAATTAGTTAGCGCTAAGAAAGAGGAAGTACTTAATTGTACTTCCTCTTTTTTTGATTTTTAATTTGGGCTGTTTTAAAGGAGCTTGTAAGTTTGTCAGCATAGAGTATTGCCAACGTATTCCTTTTAGGAGCACTTTTTTTGTGATATACAAACGAGTTCCTGCTAAAGGCCAAACATTCACCGGCTACTATTTTGCTTAGATATTAAGGGTTTGTTGACCATAGAGAAGCGCTTTTTAGCATAGCTCTTCTCGGGAGCTTTAGTCCAGCTAAGATAAGCTCAGCAAAATCTTCGGGTTGTAGGACAGTATCTTCAGAGTCTTTGGTTGCGATTCCCAATTCTATAGACATATCTGAGGCAATGGTGCTCGGTGTTAAGGTACAAACGCGAATGTTGTTTTTGCGCACCTCTTTCATCAGGGATTCAGACATACCGATAACTGCAAATTTGGAGGCAGAATATGCTGAAGTAGTCGCATTACCGCTAAGTCCTGCAGTTGATGAAACATTGATGATCTCGCCTTCATTCTGTGCAATCAAGTAGGGAAGGACCTCTTTGGTGACATAATACATACCCATTACGTTGGTCTGTATGATTTGATGCCATTGGCTTACTTCCATTTCGTTGAAGCTACCAAAAGCAGCGATACCGGCATTATTGACTAAGATATCTACAGAACCCAAGGTGTCGATGATAGTTTTGATACTTCTTTTGACTTGTTCATAATCACTTATATCAAATACTGAATATATTGCTTTGACACCATAGGCTTCTAGTTCGGCGACTGTTGCTTGCAGTACCGCCTCATTTCTACCGGTAATAGCGACGTCAATGCCTTCTTTTGCAAATGCTATGGCGGTTGCTTTTCCTAATCCTCTACCTCCGCCGGTGATGATTGCTTTTTTGTTCTTAAGTTCAGTCATAGTTTTTTGTTTTTGAATGTGTATTTATTAAGGATATTTATGTCGTATCGATTGAAGTCGTGTCAAGTAGCTTGGCTTAGCAAGTTGTCAGTAGGCAAGTTAGCAACATTGAGGTTTTGCCTATGTAGTATTCGAACTAGCGCTTCTGCTTGAACAGATTCTTGTGCAAAGATAAGGTGAATATGGTTCATTATTAAAATGAGCGACGAGCATGATAAACTAAAGAGGGGATATTGTGTGTTTTTTTCGGATGTAACCCGCTAGCTCTTCGGGTGTTAGGTGTTTGTTGTACAGGAGTATAGTTTTTTCTGATTCGGCTGTATATTGTTTGCTTTGATTGTGTTGAATAAATCTGTAAGGGTGGCGATAATTATTTTATATTTGTAGAATCTATTTTAGAGACCAAAGTGAGCATTTTTTTGGTAAAATTGTAATATATATTGTCTGGAAATTGTTATTTTTACTATATATAGTAGTAATTTTTGTATTAGCAAATTAATGAATATGCCAGAAAGTAAATTTATAGATTTACTCCCTTTAAAGGCAGAGGTAGAGGGAAATATCAGTGTTTGTAAGATGCTAATTTCTGCCTTTATAAAGGATATTGATGAGTACATACATACTATGAGTTGCGAGCTGAATGACAGTAATTTGCCTAAACTCTACTTTGTCGCTCATAAGATTATTCCTAGTATTAGAATCTTTAGTATAGCTAAATTAGAGCCTATAATTATTCAATTAGAAACAAATTTGAAAAATCAAGAAAATTTGGAGTGTATCCGAAAGGATATAGCTACAAGTCTAGATATTTTCGAACAAGTTAAAATTGAATTACAGAACGAACTTAAAACCATAGCGCATGCAACGAAATAAGATAGTCCTAGCTGAGGACAACTCAACACTTTCATTACTATTGAAATATAGATTAGAAAAAGAGGGTTTTGAACTTTTGATTGCGACTAACGGCAAAGAAGCTATCGAGTTTGTAGAGAACTATGATCCCGATTTGGTTTTGACAGACATAATGATGCCTTTTTATAGCGGACTAGAAGTAATAAGCCATATTAGAAATAAGCTTCAAAAAGATACACCAGTTATTATATTTTCATCAGCAGGACAAGAAGAGATGGTGCTTAAAGCATTTAGTTTAGGTGCAAATGATTTTATGACAAAACCATTTAGTCCGAACGAGTTAGTCATAAGAGTTAAACGACTATTTGGCTAATTTAAACAAATATCTATTTTGGAAGTACTTCAAAACTTATTGGATTCTTTATACGCAGCTCCTTTGTTGGTTCAGATAAGTGTTGCTATGGTAATAGTTATGCTATTATCGATTCTGACACTCATTATTGTTCTGAAATCCATACGCTCTTTATTGAACATAAAAGACTATCAAATTTCGAAATATAAAAAGGAATATGAAGGACTACTCATAGACTATTTGTATTCTGGAAATGAGGATACAACACTCAGTGCTCGACAGGAATCAATAATTCGGAGGATCGCAGCTGACATCAAATTTATTCCGAGGCGCAAAAGCATTATTACAATGCTCAGTAGTATTATGGATGAGATTTCTGGAGAAATGGCAGAATCAGTCAAGATACTAT
>CAZRCB010000032.1:0-18912 GCA_964598455.1 uncultured Flavobacterium sp. | reverse complement strand
CTATGTCTTAAAGAAAATTCGGTCAATAATTGTTTTGCATTTTCATTTTTAGCAGTATTTTGATAAATTTTAGTTGTTAACTCTTGCCTTTTAGACTTGTTGTTTTTTAAATCCCTTCCTAATTCTACTCTTATTTGGTCAAACTTACCTTGCATTTGTATTAATTCATTAACCAATCTTTTAACTTCATTTACTCCCTGCTGAACAATTGGATTCCTAAGATTTTCTAATTCTTCTATTTTTGCTTTTTGAACAACTTCTATTACTTCCTGACTGTGATGATATAATTTTTTAAACCGTATATCATTTTCAATAAATCCATATTTGTTTTCGATTAAATACTTCTTTATTTTTTCAATTGCTTCTCCTTCTTTATTAGACTTGTCCTGATTTATTTTTAATACATCATTTTCTAATTCTTGATGGTCATTTTTATATAGTTCCCATTTTTTACCAAAAGCATTTCTTACTCCGCCTAATATTACTGCATCACTTAATCTTTTCCCTAATTTTAAATAAGGCAGTATGTTTTTTATGGCTTTTAATGAAACATTTGAATAACCTTCTTTCAGATTAACTTTAGAAATTTTTTCAGCATCTTTATCTTCTAAGCAATAACTTTCTTGGAGTTTTTTAATTAAAACATCATTGTCTTCACAATAATGTAGTAAATGCCAAATACGTTCATATCCATATTCTGTAAATTCTTGATTATTTACTGTGAAAACGAATTCTTTTTCAAGGATATCTTTAGAAAACAATGAGTTCAAATGTTTTATGGTGTAGTTCCCATTTACAGGGGCATTATCTTCAAAATTAAACGTTTCATATTCTAATTTTAATTTCTTTTTAATTTCTGAAAATTTAAAATTAGTATCCTTAGAGTTAATCAATTCTAATACTTGTTTTCTCTGAGACTCTTCTAATCTTTGTTTTTTCCCATATTCAATATTATTTATATATCCATAAGCTCTGTACTCTTCAAATAATGGATGTGATAAATGGCACGGCGTTTTGCCTTTCTGAATAAACTTCCCTTCTTCATCTTTTAAATCCGGTTCAAAACGACATTTGGCTAATAGCTTTTTTTGAGAGCGAAGTGGTCTTTGCCAAAATAAAACACTATCGTTACTTTTATATTTAACTACACCTATTTCATCCTTTTCAATTTTCCCTGCCAAAAACTCTTTTAATGGCATTTTTGAAATAGTTTTTAAAATATATTTCTCTTTATTTATCTCAGAAAAATCATCTTTCAGTTTTATTACCTCAACATTATCAACGCCTTTTATCTTCTTTAAATGTTCTATTTTATTTTCATTTCTTTTGTTTTCTAAACCTCCGTTAAGTAGTATCTTTTTTTCGTTGAAATATTCAATAGTGTCGAGATTTAATTGTTTAGCTTGTCTTATCCATATAGCTTCAAATTCTGCAACATACATATCTCGTAAAGTATATCTTGAACGAACTCTTAATTCATTCCCTTCTTCATCTTGTATAACTTTATACGGTTCTCCTTCCTTAGGTAAGATTTCAAACAAATATTTACCTAAAGTCGAATTTTGTATTTCTTTTTGAGTGTCATCTATACCTTTAACGCCATCTTTCCCTTTGTAAATTTTACCGTCGTCTTTCCCTTTTCTATTACTTAAAAACCCTCTTCTCTGGATTAAATGATATAAAACTCTGCCAAATTCCTGTAATGTCAAATCTTCAGATAATGCTTTATCTCTTAATTCATAAGGATTTTGTTTTAGCCAACTATTATATGGATGATTTTCAGGCAAAAAGAGCTCCGGAGCCATTCTACCTTCTTTCTTTTTAATCTTATCCCACTTACTCCAAATGTCTAATTCTTCATGTTTTAAGGGACACATTTTAAGATTAATAAGAACTCTTAAGAGTTTGATTTTCCTTAATCTTTTTCTATAAAAACCTCTCCTTTGCTGACGGCTTTCTCTTCTTTTCGCGTTTTTACCTTCTTCTCTATCACCAGTTCCTATTGTTTTTGCAACAACACCTTCTGGAAATATCCTAACGCCTGAATCGATAATTTTGTTATTAATATCATCAACAATCGCCCAACCAATCGAGTTTGTACCTAAATCCAATCCTAATATTTTTGCCATAACTTATGTATTATTGAGTAAGGAAATAAAAATACGAAACATTTTTAACATAATTTAAAGACTTGAATATTTTTTCACTATATTTGTTTCAGATTAAAATTTCTAATCTTTAATCTTATCACAATAAGGCTATATGCCGTAGATGTAAATCTTTAGTCCTGCTTCGGTGGGACTTTTTTGTTATAATTGTAAAAGCATTGCATTTTGCTCAGGATGAAATAGCTAAAAAAGGATTTAATTTTTGTGTATGCACAAGCTCTTACCTATGTTTTACAAGCGAAATGAAAAAACTAGCCACAGCGATTTAAGTTTAAATTCATTTTATCAAAAAAGCCAGTAAATCTTACAATTTACTGGCTTTTTATAATTTATAGTGCGAGTTTGACGCGTCTCAAAATTCTCCTTACTGCTTCAACACTTTGAAATGCTTCACACCATCATCACTAGAGACTTTGATGAGGTACATTCCATCAGCTTGATTGGTTAAGTCAATGTTATGATTATCTAATTCTGCGAAGTGGTTGTCATAGATTCTATTTCCCAACATCGTATAAACACTCACTTCAGCATTAGTGGATGATGTATTTTTAGCCTGAATCGTAAACATTCCGTTGCTTGGGTTTGGATATACAACCAGCTCACGCGGTTCAGCAACAAAATAATCATTAGACAGAGCTCCTCCTGAGAGTTGATACAAATACGCAAAAGCCTGAAAAAACTGATTGGCAATGTTTTGGTCATGTATTATCAATGTATTCTCGTCATTCTTGGTTTCGCCAGCCGTACTCCAGTTGTGCGAGCCTACCAACACTTGCGGGTCTGAAGAGCTATCATAATTGTCAACCACGATAAATTTATGGTGCATTTGTCCTGTGGTGGTATCTGATCTAACTTGAGCAGCACCTATTTCATCCTGCAAATATCCCTTCTGATTTCCTTGTGGATTTTGAGTATCCATGACTAAGCGCGTGTCAGGAATAATGGAATTTGCAGTAACTAGCGCACTGCTTATATCTGTTCTTGTAATAAGCATTGTCGCAATATTTATATCATTATCAGCACTTTCGATTACTTCGATAATCTTCGAGGTCACATTATCACTCGGGCTGAAATAACTGTTAACTATAACACCACCAATATTATAGGTATGTGGTGTATTATCTAATTTATAAGGACCAAACCTAGAAACCGTAGTATCTGGAGTCATGGTTGATGAACCCCACATTTCTTCAAATTCAATGGTGTAACCTAAGGCTAAAGATTGATCTTGGATGGCAATAGCACCATTCTTGTCTGGACCATCAATTTGTTTTACTGTCCAGTTTGTTGAGCCAGTCCATACTACTGGCTTGTCAGGATCTGAATGGTTAGCATCAAAAACTACAAATTTATTATGCATTAGTGCATAGCCATAACTTTTGGGGCTTGGCAGTCTAGGTATGGCAGGATTTATTAAAGGCAACATAGCACTACCTGTACCACCATCATAAATAATTCTCACTTCAACACCTCTAGTATATGCATCATTAATTGCACCAGCAATTCCGGCAGTAGCACTTGGCGAAGCTGAATTGTATATCGCAATATCTAAAGTTGATGTACAAGCATTTATATAAGAGATGAGCATATCGTCAAGGGTATTTCCTAAGTTATTTGCTTCTTGGATTTGTGCAAAAGCAATATCTACAGGATGATTAAAATAGACATTTATCTCACCCGTAGAAGATGAAGCTGTAGCCACATAGCTTGTTTGCACATCATAATTTTTGCCATAGAGATAATTGTATTCTAATTTGATAATCGTTCCTGCAGCAGGGTTGTTGAGTATAAATGTATTTTCACTACTAGAATCTACTTCTAACCTAACTTCTTTTCCTTGTTTTTCATCTAAGGCTTTGACATACACAGGCATATCAAAATACAACTCAATGGATGAGTCATTATAAGTTATGGTGTAATCTTTCTCTTTTGAACGGATCTGACTATATATTGATAGCGTACACAACAAAGTAGTTGTCATCAATATAAACATTGTAACTTTCTTCATGTTTTTCGAGTGTTTTTTTCAAATATAATATTTAAAGTCAAACACTAATTATCTGAATATACCCGAAAAACATCACTAAAACAAGAGTGAATCGCAAGCACAAAGCAATTATAAAAAGATATAATCGGAATTTTAAGGAGGGCATTCCGAATGTGCTTAATCTGCTTAAGGTGAAAAAAACTTCAACTTTAACTTTTGAGATAAATTTGGAGGAAAAAATTCAAATTCTCTTATTTACTTTTTCAGCAAGTCTTTTCTTCCAATAGTTTTGGTGATAATATCTTTGTCAATGTCCCAACCACGTGCAGGCGAATATTCTCTGGCGTAATATATCATTTGTAGGTGGAGTTTATTCCAGCGTTCTTTAGGAAAAAGGCGTTTGGCGTCTTTTTCGGTTTGCTCCACGTTTTTTCCGTTAGAGAGATTCCACCTATACATCATTCTATGAATATGTGTATCTACCGGAAAAGCAGGCACGCCAAAGCCTTGACTCATCACTACACTAGCGGTTTTATGCCCGACGGCAGGAAACTCTTTTAGCGCTTCTATATCACCCGGAACTTCTCCATCATACTTATCTATCAGCATCTGAGAAAGCTCATAAATTCCTTTTGATTTCATAGGAGCTAGCCCACAAGGTCGGATAATTTCTGCGATTCTATCCAGACCTAACTTCACCATGCTATACGGATTATCCGCTTCTGCAAAAAGTAAAGGCGTGATAGTATTCACCCTAGCATCAGTGCATTGTGCAGAAAGCAATACGGCAATTAATAAGGTATAATTATCTTTGTGATCTAGAGGAATAGGCACCTCAGGATAGAGTTCTTCTAAGGTATTTACCACAAAATCCACTCGTTCTTGTTTGGTCATTGTGTAGTTAATCTTTTATGACTGTCGTATGAGTTCTTTGATTAGTTTTCTAGCTGAAGGTTCGGCTTTTTTGACTGCTTTGAGTACTTCTTCGTGCGAGATCATATCCATTTGGTCTTCTGTTCCCATATCCGAGATAATCGAAATTCCGAAACAATCTAATCCCATATGACGTGCGACTATAACCTCAGGCGTGGTTGACATTCCCACACAATCTGCACCTACAGCTTTGATCATTCGGTATTCGGCTAGGGTCTCAAAAGTCGGTCCTTGTAGTCCGTAATAAATACCGTCTTTGACTATCAAATTTTCTTCTTTGGCAATTTCTTTGGCTTTGGCAATGAGTTTTCGGTTATACGGTTCTCCCATATTTACAAAGCGAGGCCCGAAACGTTTGTCGTTGAGTCCTCTGAGCGGATGTTCAGGAAACATATTGATATGGTCATAAATCACTACAATATCACCTACAACATAGTTAGGATTTACACCTCCAGAAGCATTGGAAACAACCAACGTCTGAATGCCTAAATAACGCATCACTCTGACCGGGAAAGTTACTTCTTGCATCGAATAACCCTCATAATAATGAAAGCGTCCTTGCATAGCAACTACAGTTTTGTTTCCGATTTTTCCGAAAATAAGATTTCCGCTATGTCCTTCTACAGTTGAGGTTGGGAAATTAGGAATTTCAGTATAAGGAATAGTGTGTTCGATAACTATATCATGAACAAATCCGCCTAAGCCAGAGCCTAAGATTACTCCGAATTCAGGAGTATAGTTTGTTTTTTCTTTAAGGTATTTTACGGTTTCTTGGACTTTATCCCACATAATCTTAAGGTTAGAGGTTTGTAGTATTGAGCAGCGAATACTATTACACTGCTGATTTATCAAAGTTACAAATTATGTTAAAGATTTTCAACTCTGTGCAGTATAAAAAAACAAGGAGCTGCAGTTAATAAGTATAGCTCCTTGTTTTATTTCTTATCGGGCGACAATTAGATCAAACTATGCTGATTCACTTCCGAATTTCAATAACCTATTTCCGTTTTCTAAAGTAGAAATCGAAATGACTGTATGTTTCTCTGGAATCAAGTTTGGAATATTTTCTGACCACTCCAAAAAACAATAATTACCAGAATAGAGATAGTCTTCTACCCCAAAATCAAGTGCCTCTTCCTCTGTTTTCAATCGATAAAAGTCGAAATGATAAACGAGTTCCCCTTTATTAGTTTCGTATTCATTAACCAATGAAAAAGTCGGACTACTGATGGTGTCCTCAACACCAAGTGCTTTGCATAAAGCTTTGATAAGCGTGGTTTTACCAGTTCCCATCTCGGCTTCAAACAAAATCACCTTTTCGGGATTCTGATCTAAAATCCAGTGTGCAACCTCAGAAATTTGGTCTAAAGAAAACTCTCTGTTCATCTCAAAAAACTTATACGTAAAATTGTTTATCTAGGCTCAAATACTAAAAATGGAATTATCATTTCCTCTAATGAGATTCCACCGTGTTGATAAGTATTTTTATAATAACTCACATAATGGTTATAGTTGTTCTGATACGCCAAGAATTAATCACTTTTCGCGAATATAAATGAGCTAGTCATATTGATCGAAGGCAAGCCAATTTTTTTAGGATCTTTCACGGCGTACACATCTCTATCTTCATACGTAAGACTTCTTCCTGTTTTATATCTCAGGTTCAGACTTGTGTTTTTATCACCTATCACCTTGCTCGGATTCTTTACGTTAATGGTTCCGTGATCCGTGGTAATGATAAGTTTCATTCCCATTTGTTGTGCTTGCTGAATCATCTCTAAAAGTGGCGAATTTTTGAACCAACTCACCGTAAGCGAACGGTAGGACTTGTCATTCGAAGCCAATTCTTTGACCACTTCCATTTCAGTTTTGGCATGAGAGAGCATATCCACAAAGTTATATACAATGGTAGTCAGGTCATTATCTTTCAGTCCTTTGAAGTTTTCTGCTAGCTTTTTTCCGTCTTTAAAATTGGTGATCTTATAGTATTCTTGTCTTATATTTAAACCTAGTCGCTTTAGTTGTTCAGTCAAAAACTCGGCTTCATACAAGTTTTTACCGCCTTCCTCTACGTCGTTTTTCCAGTATTTAGGAAACTTAGCTTCCATCTCTAAAGGCATCATTCCAGAGAAAATAGCATTCCGAGCATATTGCGTAGCTGTAGGCAGAATCGAGTAATAAGCCGTTTCTTTTTCTAACTTATAATGGTTGTTGATAATCGGGCTAAAAGCTTTCCATTGGTCAAAGCGCATATTATCAATGACAATAAATAGTATTGGTTTTTCTTTTTTGACCAAATGAGGCGCAACTAATTCTTTGAAAAGGGTGTTAGACATTACAGGTTTATCTGCTTTAGGCGTAAACCAATCTTCATAATTACGTTCGATAAACTTGCTGAACTGAATATTTGCTTCCGCTTTTTGGGTATCGAGAATTGCTGACATTTGCGCATTATCTGTGGTCTCTAGTTCAAGTTCCCAAAACAAAAGGCGTTTGTAGATATCATACCATTCTTCATAGGTTTTGACCATCGCCAAATCCATAGATATTTTTCGGAATTCTTTCTGATAATCCATTGTGGTTTTCTCAGAAACAAGACGTGAATGGTCTAAATTCTTCTTTAGCGACAGTAAAATTTGATTTGGATTGACGGGTTTTATCAAATAATCAGAGATTTTTGAGCCAATAGCCTCCTCCATAATATATTCTTCCTCACTTTTTGTAATCATAATTACAGGAGTGGTGGCTTTCTTTTCTTTCATCTCAGAAAGCACTTCTAGACCTGAAAGTCCAGGCATATTTTCGTCTAGAAAAACAATGTCAAAATTTTCTTGAGCAAATATATCAAGAGCGTCTCTCCCATTGTTAGCAGTAGTTACAGCGTAGTTTTTCTTTTCTAAGAAGATAATATGGGGCTTTAGCAATTCTATTTCGTCATCCACCCAAAGGATTCTAATGATACTCATAATACAGGAAATTTATAGTGCAATATAACGCTACCAAGGCAATTTTCGTCTTAATGTTATCGTAAACTTTAGTAGCTGATTAAAATATTTTATAAATTATTCAAATAAGTTGTGCGTAATTTGATAGAAACACTATCTTTACCGAATATTAATTATTTTTATTTTTTTACAATGCAAACAGGAACAGTAAAGTTCTTTAATGAATCGAAAGGTTACGGATTCATTACAGATTCAGAAACAGGAGAAGACATTTTTGTACACATCACAGGCCTAGTCTCTTCAAAATCTCTAAATGAAGGAGACAAAGTAAGTTTCCAAGAAGAAGAGGGAAGAAAAGGTAAGGTTGCTGCACAAGTGGAGCTTATCTAGGATTAATAGTAGTATTGTTCTTAAATACCACAATTGACGAACTAAAGTCGTTTCATTTATTTGAAACGACTTTTTTTGTCTATATAATACAATTATGCTACCCTAAAATTAGAATAGCATATAATATATAATACATTTATCTACTGATTTAGATTTCAAAAATTATGAAATCAACGCGCCGCGCTTTAGGATTTGACCGAATTCATAAATATCTTGATAGCGACAGTACAGTGGGACAGGTGCAAGCCTTATCACATTTGGTTCTCTCCAATCAGTAATTACACCATTTTTCATTAAATAATGAAAGAGTTCTTTTCCTTCACCGTGTAAGAATACTGAAATCTGACAACCTCTCTCTGCTGGATTACTAGGTGTGATAATCTCAAAGTTACCTTTGATTTCTCCGCTGATTTCTTTTAATACAAACTCTAGATAAGTAGTGATTTTATCTCTTTTTTGGATAAGTGCATCCATTCCTACCTCGGCAAACATTTCTACTGAAGCCAAATATGGAGCTAAAGACAAAATCGGAAGATTGCTTATTTGCCATCCTTCTGCTCCTTTAACCGGATCGAATTGAGGTTCCATCAAGAATCTTCTCTCTTTGTTATGTCCGTACCAACCAGCAAATCTTGGCAAGTCTGAATTGTGATGTTTTTCGTGTATAAAAATCCCTGAAACGTTTCCAGGCCCTGAATTCATATACTTATAACTACACCAAGCCGCAAAATCTACATTCCAGTCGTGAAGTTCCAATTTGATATTTCCTGCTGCGTGAGCCAAATCCCAACCTACAACTGCTCCAACTGAATGTCCTTTTGCCGTTATGGTTTTCATATCAAAAACCTGTCCTGTATAATAGTTCACACCTCCGATTAAAACCAAAGCCAACTCCTCCCCCACTTCTTCGATTTTTGCCAAAACATCTTCTAAACGAATGTTGTGTTCTCCTTCTCTACGCTTAATTTCGACAATCGCATCTTTTGGGTCAAAACCGTGATGCCTAACTTGTGATTGCAACAAATATTGGTCAGACGGAAAAGCCTTTTCCTCACACAAAATCTTAAATCTTTTTTGAGTTGGTCTGTAAAAAGAAACCATAAGCAAATGCAAATTTACCGTAAGCGTATTCATTACAGCCACTTCACTCGGTTTTGCTCCGACAACACTACTCAACGGATTGGCAAAACGTTCCTGATAATCCCACCAAGGTTTTTCTGCATAAAAATGCCCTTCCACAGCCAATTCTGCCCAATCTTTCATTACTTCATCAACGTATTTCGAAGCCCGTTTGGGTTGCAGACCAAGAGAGTTTCCCACAAAATAAATGACCTGTTTTCCGTTTACTTTCGGAAAAATAAATTCATCTCTGTATTTGGCTAATTTGTCTTCTTTGTCTAATTGTCTTGCAAATTCTAATGTATTTTTGAAGTTCATTTTTGGTTATTAGTTTTATTTATTGGTTATTTTTTTCCTCAAGTAACTTCCTTAAAAAAGTAATTTCTTCTTTTAAAGATTCTATATGTGATTTGTCTGTATTTATGATACTATCAACATAAGCATTTGGGTGTTTGCTGTTTTGTTGATTAATAACTTTATGAGTTTTTTCATCAATAAGTTCAGAAACAGTAGTTTTTAAAAAATTTGCTATTTGTATAAGCCTTACTATATCCAAACGCTTATCATCTTTTTCCAATCTTGCATAACTTGGTTGAGTCAATCCTAACTCCAAGGCAATACTTTCTTGAGAGAAACCTTTTATTTCCCGTATTTGTCTTATTCTATTTCCTATGTCATTCATATTTCCTATAAATTTATTCACAAATGTAATAAATTATTTAAAATACAAATATCTTTCAAAGTAGATATTTTATTTCTTTGCCCTGAATTTAATTTTTTTATTAACTTAAAATAGAGAACTATGAAAAAAATCAAATCTCTTTTGACATTGTCAATCGTTTGCGGAGCTTTTGCTTTCGGAACAAAACAAGCAACATTAGTTAATGATTCTAACGCTTGGGTTGGGGTAGGTTATCTTTACTCCGAAAACGGAGGATCAAATGGTGGAGCAGCTGCAATAGGTGCTTACGGAACTGTAAACAGCACTTTAACGGGAGCTGCAGCTGCAGGTATGTGGGGAGGTCCTGTTGGAATGGGAGTTGGAATATTAGTAGGACTTTAATAGAAAGTTTTAATTCTGACAAACATATATCAATCAATCATTTGTGTTTTTAAATGATTGATTGATATTTTTTATTATGAAAAAACTAATATTTGCAATATTAACCTATTTAATTCCTTTTATAATAGGAGTATTCTTTATTCAGCTGAAACCTAATAATGTTTCACAAAGCCACGAAGACATTGAACTGTTTAATTTAACTCAAACAGAGCTATTTTATGTTATTTTGAAAAATAATATAACTGTTGCAGGAATAAATATACTTGGATTTGTTCTGTTTGGTACGCTTTCATTTCTTAACACCTCATATAACGGATTCCTGTTAGGGAATTTTGTGAAAATCATATATGATTCTTTAGGCTCTGAAGTTTTATACAAACATTTTTTACCTCATTCTTCTGAAATTATAGCAATAATTTATTCTTGTTATATAGGTTACGAATTATCGTCTAAATTTTTCGGCAACTTTTTTTGGGACAAAAAATTTGAATTGTCTAAAAAAGATTATTTAAATATTATTTTGTGTTTTCTGCTAATAATTATTTCAGCTTTTATAGAAGCTTTTATATCAATATCTATTTAATTTATGAAGTATTTAGTACCTGTCTCTGTTATATTTTTCATATGTTTTTTTACATTTATGACATCATTTATTATTGGTTCACAACAGATGTTTATATCTGATAATGATGATTTTTTAAGTTTAATTGTAAAAATAAATAATATAACTTCTTTTTTATCTCCCGTTTTAACATTTGTATTTATTGTCATAACTACTCGAATTTTATTAGATTTATATGAAGTTGAGTTTAAAACAAGAACTATAATAAGAATTCTATTATTATCAATGTTGCCGATAGCAGTTACTTCCTGCGTTGTTTTTTTTCTTGTTTTTCTTAAAGAAAACGAACTGTCAAAATTAACAACAATGTCTGAAATAGAAAATTGGAAAATTATTCTTAATTTTAAACTTTTGGATTTGAAATTTTTATACAACCTGACTTGGATGTTTTACATTCCTTTTTATATTGATAATTTAATGAAAACATTTTATATAAACATTCAAAAAGCTATAGTGATTACTCTTTTACCATTAATGTTATTTTTGTTTTTTAGTTTAATTTTTTTTAATACTTAAAAAATGTCAAATCATTTCTCTTGTCCAAGATGTCAAACAAGACAACCTTTATCTTTTATATTTAAAAACTTAAAGAACAACACTTTTATTTGCTCTGAATGTAATTCTGAACTAAAACCTATTCTAAATAACTGGGTTTATAAACAGTGGGTTTATACGCCTATTCTCGGTTTTTCATCTGTGGTTATTCCTGCTAATATAGCATTATACTATTTTAAGAAAAGTTTTTTATTCTCAATAACTTTAGCTTTACTTTCAGGATTATTTGTGTGGTTTATTTATCTTCTGTTTGTTTATAAAACAACAAAGTTTAAAATAAGCTAAAAAGAGGGCTGTTCTCCGTTTTCTATTCTCTCCTCAAATACGTTTCAAACGTAAAATCATATTGGTGTTTTTCATCTTTTGAATGGAATTCAGAGCTTACTAATTCCCATTTTGTCAAATCAATTTCAGGAAAAAACGTATCTGCCTCAAAATCGTGATGTACTCTTGTAAGCTCGATTTTATCCGCAATATTTATGGTTTGTGCATATATTTCCCCTCCTCCGACTACAAAAGCAACTTCATCAGACGGAACAACCTCAAGAGCCTGTTCCAAACTTTGAACAACCACAATTCCCTCTTGTCGAAATTCGGGATTTCGGGTAATTACGATGTGTTTGCGTTTGGGTAAAATTCCCGGAAGTGATTCAAAAGTCTTTCTTCCCATAATGATAAATCCATCAAGAGTAAGGCTTTTGAACCGCTTTAAATCATCAGACAAATGCCAAATAAGACGGTTGTCCTTTCCCAAAGCATTGTTTTGGGCTGTTGCTGCAATTATCGTAATCATTACAAAGAATCATTTTCTTCAGAAACCGAATCTTCAGCCGTATATTGTTTTTCTACTTTTTTTTGTAGCTGTTCGATTCTTCGTTTCTGCTTTTCTACCAATTTGTCGATTTCCTCACGTTCCCATTGCTTATTCATAAAACGCTTGGTAATGAACACATTAATAAAATGAAGAATAAACACAAAAGCCCAAACCAAAATAATCCAATACGACCAATTCGGATAAGCAATCCCGACATTAAATAATTTTTCTAAAGCAATCATAAAAATGCTGCCGACAAAAAACAATACAAAATGTACAAACAAATGTCTTTTCTGTTTAATGCGTTTACGGGCATTTTCATATAATTCGTGATTGAGCTGTTCCATAGCTAGTTGTGTTTCAGATAATAAAAGTAATGATTTTTATAAAACGAACAAAGCTTTATTTCTTGGTTGGTTTTTTATACAGCGGAACTGTCGAGCAAGCTTCTCCAAACATAATGCTTCGAGCTACAGGCTGCAAGTGCTGACAAGCTAATACCAATGCATTCTCAGGCACTGCTTTCTTAGAGCAACCTTTGATGATTAGCGGTTTGTCTTGATAAATCGAATAGTCTAATCCTGCTAAAATTTCTTGGTACAACATCGTATTCAAGTTATCCTCTGTACCGATAATTATTTTTTTGGCAAAGGGAGCCAGATACATAGTCACTAGACTATAACTCCAACCTGGAATAATCGCATCTGTTGAACAATATAGATAGATGTAATAATCTTGATATTGACTCCAATCGTGCGCTGAAAGCACTGCTCTGAAATCTTTTTCCCTAAGAATCAATCCTTCCCAAAGCCAATCAGAAAGGTCAATGCCTTTTCTAATCCCTTCCGGATAATAATCCTCTAAGTCAAATACAACTAGCGGACTCTTGGCTACTCTATTGATAATTTCTTCTTCCATAATATTATTTTAGAACATATGTTCCGTTTGATTTCTTAATTCCTATATATTCTAGATAAACCGCTTCGTTGAACTCTGTATATTTTTCAAAGTATTTATAATGTATTGGCAAGCGTTCTAGATCTGACCTTAAAATCTTGTGTGAAGCAAAGATACTTTTAAAAATCCAAGTCATAAAATCTGTATTAAGTAGCTTCACGAGTTCCTGTGATTTTATCGGAAAGTCAGGATTCAAAACAAATAAATTTGCACTATTCAAGATGTATTTTTGGTCATTATCACAATAAAAACACAAGCTTGAGGAGATAAATTTATAAATAATTTTCTCTTTTGATTCGTATAGATGTTTGGGTGCAACTTGTTGGTATAAGTTTAGATTTTTAGGAATGTAAACCGATGGTGTTTTTAGACCATCTTTAGTAATATCTGATCCTTTAAACACAGGCATCAATCCATTTGAAGATTCTGCTTTGCAAAAGTCTTTGTTGTTTCCAGTGACTATTCCCATACCCCATTTTGCATTATTGGCTATGCTAATGTGTTCGAGATTATATATATGAGTCAGCACTTTAGTTTGATTTCCATTGGTCCAAAAATTAAAAATTGTTTTGGGAATCTGTGTCAGAGATTGTTGAAGTCTTAAGTGTTTCTGACCCTCAAACTCACATTGTATTTCATGGTTAACTTCAGCAGAAATATTCGTAAGTAGTATTGCCTGTGCCTTTGTCATCAAGCCTTTGAAGGGTTTTTTGTAATCCACCAATCTGTCTATATTATACTCTAGCGCTTTCTTTCTGGCTGTTTCAAAAACAGAAATAGTAAAAAACGAATCCGGCAACAAGAAACCTAACTTTCCTGATTTATTTAAGGATGCTAAGCTTGCGAAAAAGAAAAGTGACGCAGTGTCCGTACTTTTCCCTGCATTTAAAAGCTTGCTGTATTTTAATTTTGCTGCTTTAGGTATTTTCTTTCCCCAAGGCGGATTAGTATAGATATAATCGAAAAGTGTTTTTTCAAGACTAGTTTTCTCAAGGAAGTCTGCAACTATAATATTCTCAGAACTATATCCTGTAGCCTCAAAAATTCTTTTTCTAGTAATTGCAACGGCATTTGGGTCTATGTCAAAACCATAGATGTTCTCGGGTTTAAATCCCAACTTTATGGCTTGTAGTATGAAATTCCCACTCCCGCAACAAGGGTCTAAGAAGGTTTTATCCCCAAGGATTTGGTCAGCTTCGATTCCATTCATCATATCCTGAACAATAAATTCAGGCGTATAATAAATGCCCTCTTGGTTTCTGTGAGAATCTGAAAGTGAGTTTTCGTAAAATTCACCTAAACCTTGCGCGTCTTGTTTATTGGCGATTTGCAATCGCAGCTCACGACTAAGTAGCTCGTGGTTGTGTGAGTCTTTTTGCAGCTTATTAGCTCTGGAGTTCAGCCGTTGTTTGCCAATACTATGTGCGGTAAAATAGTCGATAGAAGCTGAAGGAATTCTGCCATTTTCTGAAATTATCAACAATTTAGTCTTGACCCAATTTCTGATAGTTGCCTCTGAAACTTTCAACTCAAGTGCTGCTTCGGAAATAGATTTTGATTTCTGAATTGATAAAGTATCGCTAGAGAAATTCAGGTTTACATCCATCGTAGTATATCCAGCATGGAATGTATCTTATAGCATTCCGAGTTCTAATTTTGCCTCTTCGCTCATAAGGTCTTTTGACCATGGCGGATCAAAGGTCATTTCCACCTCAACCGATTTTACTGCGTCAAGAGCTTTTATCTTTTGTTCTACTTCCATTGGCATACTCTCAGCCACTGGACAGTTTGGTGAAGTTAGTGTCATTAGGATTTTCACATCCATATCTTCGTTGACCATCACATCATAGATAAGCCCTAGTTCGTAGATATCAACTGGAATTTCAGGGTCATAAATGCTTTTTAGCGTTTCCACTATTTGCTCACCCAAGCTATGTGTGTCGTTAAATTCTTCCATAATCATATAGTTACAAGCAGTTGTCTTGTATGGTTTTCTAGTTAATTCTCTTTTGTATCGTATGCCAAAGCATACATTTTAATTTGTTTAATCATCGATACTAGTCCGTTGGCTCTTGTAGGAGAAAGGTGTTCTTTCAGCCCAATTTCGTCCACAAAATCAGTTGAAGCATCGAGAATATCCTGAGATTTTTGTCCTGAGAATACGCGAATCATAATAGCGATTACTCCCTTTGTAAGTATGGCATCACTGTCTGCCGTAAACTCAATTTTACCATCTTTTTGTTCGGCGTGAAGCCAGACTTTTGACTGACACCCTCTGATGAGGTTTGCATCTGTTTTATATTGCTCGTCAATCATCGGAAGGCTTTTACCCAAATCGATAATATATTCGTAGCGTTCAGCCCAATCATCAAACATTAAAAATTCGTCTATAATCTCGTCTTGAACTTCTTTAATCGTCATTTTTTATGATTTTCTTTTTGTGATTTATATATAAGTCAGCCACTTTATCTACGAGTGCTTTGAGTTCTACAGGAGGATTTCCTTCGTCAAAAACATTTGAATCGTAAATCTTGTCATTGTGGATGACTTTGATTTGCGCAGCACGAGCTGCATCTGTTGCTCTTTTTTTACTCGGAGCTTTATAAGTTTTTACTTTTTCAGTATCAACTTTCTGCACTTCTTTTACGATGTTATCCCAATCTTTGCTCGCTAACGGATAGTAATAAACACCTTCGTTTCTGAACTCTTCCATCACAATAAGAGAGTCTTTTCTGACAATCAATTTGCTTTTGCTTCCTCTGGTTTTGGCTTCGTATTCAATGATCATATCCTTCTTTAGGCTTTTGAGCTCATCTGAAGAACACTTGTTGATTGAAGCGGTTAGTACTGCTAGTAATAATATTGTTAATGCTTTCATAGTCTGAATTTAAGATGAAACAAAGGTACTAAAAACATCATATAATAAAACACAAAAGAAAGGACTGCACTAGAGTTTTATAGGATAAAATAGTATTATCTATTTCCATAAATCATTCGTAAATAGTGTTAAGAAAGCATTCGGATTGCTTTCTCAAGCGACGCTATAAAGTAGTCTATTTCTTCTTTAGTATTATAAAACGAGAATGATGCTCTAACCGTTCCTGGGATTTTATAAAAATCCATTATGGGCTGTGTACAGTGATGCCCTGTACGCACGGCTACTCCCATTTTATCAATTATCGTACCGATGTCATACGGATGAATCCCATTGACATTAAAAGAAATGACTGAAACCTTGCGGTCTGAATTGCCGTAAATCTCAATGTTTTCGAGCACAGATAGCTTTTGGGTTGCGTAAGCTAAGAGTTCTTTTTCGTAGGTTTCGATAGCTTCAAAACCAATTTGGTTCAGATAATCTATAGCTTTCCCGAAGGCGATTCCCCCGGCAATATTTGGCGTTCCGGCTTCAAACTTATGCGGAATTTCTGCATAAGTACTCTTGTCAAAACGCACTTCTTGAATCATCTCACCGCCACCTCTATAAGGAGGTAGTTTTTCTAGCCAATTTCTTTTGCCGTAAAGGATTCCCACGCCTGTTGGTCCACACATTTTGTGAGCCGAAAACACATAAAAATCACAGTCTAGTTCTGCCACATCTGGTTTGATATGTGCAACAGCTTGCGCACCATCAATTAGTATGGCGAGATCATACTGGCGAGCTTTTTTGATTATATCTTTTATCGGATTAATTATGCCAAGGGCATTAGATACGTGAGAAACAGCAACTATTTTGGTCTTATCGTTAAGTAATTTTTCGTATTCTGAAAGTATCAACTCTCCGTTAGTATCCATCGGAATAACTTTGAGTTTTGCACCAGTTCGCTCACAGAGCATTTGCCAAGGAACAATATTAGAATGGTGTTCTAAATACGAAATTATCACTTCATCGTCCTTCTTTAGAAGTGTCGTAAAACTCGATGCCACAAGGTTGATACTATCTGTCGTACCAGAGGTAAAAATGATTTCTTCGCGCTCTTTGGCATTGATATGCTTACGCACTTTTTCTCTTGAAGCCTCATAAGCATCTGTTGCTAATTGGCTCAACGTATGTACTCCTCTGTGAATATTAGCATTGATTTCACAGTAGTATTTCTCAATGGTATCTATGACCACTTTTGGCTTTTGAGAAGTAGCTCCATTATCAAAATAAACTAAGGGATATTTACCGATGGACTGAGCAAGTATAGGGAAATCCTGACGGATTTTTTGAACATCAAAACTCATAATCTGTGATTTGCTTTGTGATTGTGCAAAGGTCCTAAATTATTTAGAATCATCCTAATTAAAAATAATCTTTAGACTCGAGTAGATTTATAGGTATCGAAAATGTTTCTCAACCTTAAATACACCCAATTATATTGCAGACACAGCAGGATTTTTCACATCAAATTCTTAAAAAGTATTCAATATTTAATAATTCGATTAACTTTGCTTTTCATAAGTGAGTTAATATGAAGCTAAGAGCAGAGAATCTTGTCAAAATGTACAAGAAGCGTACAGTAGTAAAAGGTATTTCAGTTGAGGTAAGTCAAGGAGAAATTGTAGGTCTTTTAGGTCCGAATGGCGCAGGAAAAACCACTTCATTTTATATGATTGTTGGATTCGTAAAGCCCAACTCCGGAAACATCTATCTGGATGATATGAATATAACTAACTTCCCGATGTACAAGCGCGCGCAGCACGGTATCGGATATCTAGCTCAAGAAGCATCTGTATTCAGAAAATTATCCATCGAAGACAACATACTTAGCGTATTACAACTCACCAAATTATCCAAAAAAGAACAACAATACAAACTTGATTCGCTTATTGATGAATTCAGTTTGAATCATATCCGAAAAAATAGAGGGGATTTATTGTCAGGAGGAGAAAGACGTCGTACTGAAATCGCAAGAGCCTTAGCGACTGACCCGAAATTTATCTTACTTGACGAACCCTTTGCAGGTGTTGACCCGGTTGCTGTTGAAGACATTCAACGCATCGTGGCACAACTCAAAAACAAAAACATCGGAATCCTTATCACCGACCACAACGTTCAGGAAACTCTTGCTATTACTGATAAAACTTACTTGATGTTCGAAGGAGCTATCCTTAAAGCTGGTGTTCCAGAAGAACTTGTGCAAGATGAAATGGTCAGAAAAGTATATTTAGGTCAGAATTTTGAGCTAAGAAAAAAGAAATTAGAGTTCTAGGATTTCAATACCTTTAATTGTTTAAAGCCTTTGTTTGTTTGAATATCCATCAAATACACACCTTCTGAAAATGCTGAAATATCCCAACTGGTTTGGTCTTTAGTTTCTGAGATAAACTTACCATTTATATCATAAAACCGCACACTTTCAAGCTGAATCGAATTAGG
>CAZRCB010000031.1:0-18934 GCA_964598455.1 uncultured Flavobacterium sp. | reverse complement strand
CAGATTTACTTTTGCACGTAGTCGATATTTCACATCCTGACTTTGAAGACCATATTGCTTCGGTTAATGATGTGCTAAAAGAAATCAAGTCAGACGGAAAGCCAACTATTATGGTTTTTAATAAAATTGATATCTATGAACATTTGACTATCGAAGAAGATGACTTAGTGACGGAGCGCACAGGTAGGCATAATACGCTAGAGGAATGGAGAAGAACCTGGATGAGTAAGATAGGAGAAGACTTTACGCTATTTATATCGGCAACGGACAAAGAAAATATCGAAGAGTTTAGAGAGAAAGTTTACGAGGCCGTGCGTGAGATTCATATCACTAGATTCCCCTATAACAACTTCTTGTATCCGGAATATAAAGAAGCAAAAGAAGAATAAAAAACATACACTTTTTGCAGTAAAACAGTTGCATAATATATTTTTAAAAACGATGAAAGATTGGTTTGTGAAGTGGTTTGATACTGATTATTACCACATTTTATATAAAGACAGAGACTACAAAGAAGCAGCTTTGTTTATTGACAATATTACTTCTTATTTGAATATTCCTGACAATGCAAAGGTCTTGGACTTATGCTGCGGCAAAGGACGTCATTCTAGTTATTTAAATAGCTTAGGTTTTGATGTCTTAGGCGTAGATTTATCTGAGAATAGTATTGTTGAGGCAAAGAAGAACGAAAATGATAGGTTGCACTTTCAGGTACACGACATGCGTCAGTCTTTGGGCAATAAATTTGAAGCCGTATTTAATCTGTTTACAAGTTTTGGTTACTTCGAAGATACACAAGACAACCTGAAAACGCTTAAAGCTATTCAAGAAAGCCTAACTGAAGATGGATTTGCAGTCATTGACTTTATGAATGTACATAAAGTGATTCCCAACTTGGTTACCTCTGAAGAAAAGCATGTTGACGGAATTGATTTTCATATCAAGAGATGGCACAAGGATGGCTATATTTTCAAAAATATAAAATTTGAAGATAAAGGTCAGGAGTATGATTTCACTGAGAGAGTAAAGGCACTGACCTTAGAAGAGTTTGAGAGCATGATGGAAGAGGCGGGAATTTATCTACTCGATATTTTTGGCGATTATAGATTGGGGAAATTCAACAAGGAAACCTCAGATAGACTTATTATGATTTTCAAGTAGTTTTATGCAATACGCTTTACCCTTATTATCGGTAATTATCGGTTACTTGATAGCGATTATCATCAAACCGAATAACAAAAAAAACATAAAGCTATTACTGGCTTTTAGTGGTTCGTTTCTACTTTCAATCACCGTGATGCACCTATTGCCTGAGGTATATGACTTGGTTATGCACGGACACGGCGCAGAACACGACCACAGCGGAGGCTACCGAATTGGGGTTTTTATTATGCTCGGAATCCTGTTTCAGATTGTTTTAGAGTTTTTCTCAAAAGGAGCTGAACACGGCCACGTTCATCTTCAAGAAGACCTCAGAGCTATGCCTTGGAGTTTGTTCATCAGTTTGTGTCTTCACGCCTTGCTTGAAGGAATGCCCGTGAGCCACCACCATGATTTGGCCGTAGGTATTGCGATTCACCACTTGCCGATTGCTATTATACTGACTACATTTTTTATAAACGCAGGATTAGACAGGAAAATTATTTTATTTTTTATGTTTGCCTTTGCACTGATGACACCTATCGGCACGTTTATTTCAGAGCGATTTACGTTCTCCGAATTGTATTATACTGAGATTTCAGCCATTGTCATCGGAATATTATTCCATATCTCGTCAACGATTATCTTTGAGAGCAACGAAAATCACAAGTTTAATATCGCCAAGATTTCGGTTATTGTATTAGGGATTGTATTGGCTTACTTTGTATAGTATCTTGTGCGTCTAAGTCTTTAATCGTTTATTTGTGTAACCGATATAATTAATGAATCCATACAATGACATTCACTAAAACCACAGAACAAGCTTCGCAGTACAACCATTTAGAACAAATGACCATAACTGAGTTGTTGCAAAACATCAATAACGAAGATAAAACAGTCGCTTTTGCGGTAGAGAAAGTGATTCCTGAAATCGAGATGCTAACCCAACAAGTAATTGCAAAACTCAAAAACGGAGGAAGGCTTTTTTATATCGGAGCAGGCACATCGGGTAGAATAGGTGTGGTCGATGCCTCGGAATGTCCGCCTACTTTTGGTGTTTCGTATGATTTAGTAAACGGAATTATTGCAGGAGGCGATTCGGCTATCAGAAAAGCCGTCGAATTTGCAGAAGATGATCCTGAGCAGGCTTGGAAGGATTTAGCTCAGCACAACATTTCAGACAAAGATATAGTTATAGGAATTGCCGCTTCAGGAACCACTCCGTATGTTATTGGAGGACTTGAGAAATGCAACGAAAACAATATCATCACTGGCTGCGTGACTTGCAATGACGGAAGTCCGCTAAGCTTGGTGGCTCAATTCCCGATTGTAGTGGTTGTAGGACCTGAATTCGTTACCGGAAGTTCTAGGATGAAAGCAGGAACCGCTCAAAAGATGGTTTTGAATATGATTTCGACCACAGCTATGATTGGTTTGGGGAAAGTCAAAGGAAATAAGATGGTTGATATGCAACTCTCAAACCATAAACTCATCGATAGAGGTGTGCGGATGATTATGGATGAACTTAATATACCACAAGAAGAAGCACAAACTTTATTGGACACACATAAAAATGTTAGAAAAGCAATCGAGAGTTTTCAAAAGAAATAAGCTTAAACATTAATATAGTATACCCCAAATATGTTTTTTGTAGAAGTAATTTTGCCCTTAGCACTTGACAAGACCTTTACGTATCAAATTACTGAGGCAGAATCTCATTTCATACAACCCGGAATGCGCATCGCTGTTCCGTTTGGGAAAACAAAAATATATACCGCTTTGGCTTTAGAGGTGCATACCCATAAGCCACTTCACTACGAAGCCAAAGAAATCCACGAAATAATTGATCAGACGCCAGTCGTAAACAACCGCCAAATCAAACATTGGTTTTGGATAGCACACTATTATATGTGCTCGATAGGTGAAGTGTATAGAACTGCGGTTCCTTCTGTTTTACTTTTAGAAGGCGAAACCATCATCCTCAAAAACAACAAAACTGAAGTGCTCAAAAGCGAATTGTCAGATGACGAGTTTTTGGTATATGAAGCACTCGAAAAACAGAATTCGCTCAAAGTTCAGGACATAGTCGCAATTCTAGGAAAGAAAACCGTGTTGCCAATGTTGCATAAATTATTGACCAAAGGCGTAATTTACCTTCAAGAAGAAGTGGTTGAGAATTATAAACCTAAGCTCATTCGCTTCGTGAGATTATCTGAAGCCTATGACAGTCAAGAGGGTTTAAAAGAACTATTAGAAAAACTGAAATCTGCGCACAAGCAACGAGAGGTGATTCTAAAATACTTCCAGCTCAAAGCAATTTCTAAAAAACCAATTGCCGTCAAAGACCTGACTGAAAGCACTGAAACCTCTACTACGATTATCAAAGCCTTAATCGATAAAGAAGTGTTTGAAGAATATTTTCTGCAAATTGACAGAACTGATTTTGAAGAAGGGGAGCTACTAACCCATATCGAGTTAAGTGCAAAGCAAAAATTGGCTTTTGAAGAAATCAAACTCAGTTTTGAAACCAAGAACACGACCTTGCTTTTTGGGGTCACCTCTTCAGGAAAAACGGAAATCTACATAAAACTCATCAAAGAGTACTTGAAGACAGGAAAACAAATCTTGTATTTGCTTCCTGAAATTGCACTCACCACGCAATTGGTCTCAAGACTCAGAAAATATTTCGGAAATGAAGTTGCCGTGTATCATTCGAAGTACAACCAAAACGAAAGAGCTGAAGTTTGGAATCAGGTGCTCACCCAATCTGAAAAAGCAAAGATTGTGATTGGAGCGCGTTCGGCACTTTTTCTTCCTTTTCAGGATTTAGGGCTAATCATCGTCGATGAAGAACACGAACAGACGTTCAAACAACAAGACCCAGCTCCGAGGTATCACGCCAGAGATACGGCTATTGTTCTAGGGGAAATCCATAAAGCAAAAATTCTGCTCGGTAGTGCTACGCCGAGTATCGAAACCTTTTATAACACCCAAACAGAAAAATTCGGATTAGTTGAACTGACCGAAAGATTCGGTGAGGTGCAGCTTCCGTTTATTGAAGTAGTCGATCTAAAAGACAAACATTTCCGCAAGCGAATGACAGGACATTTTAGCGATACGCTGTTAGAAGAAATCACCAATACGCTAGCTAATGGCGAGCAGGTAATTCTTTTTCAGAACCGCAGAGGTTTTGCACCTATATTAGAATGTTCTACTTGTGGGCATATTCCGCAATGCCCAAATTGTGATGTTAGTTTGACTTACCACAAACTCAAAAGCCAAATCAGATGTCATTATTGTGGATATGCAATTGCTAAACCCATGCGTTGTCATGCCTGTGAAAGTCCGCATCTCACTACCAAAGGATTTGGTACAGAACAAATCCAGCTAGAGCTACAAGCTGTTTATTCTGATAAGAAAATAATGCGAATGGATAGAGATACGACTCAGGGTAAGTTTGGCTACGAAAAAATCATTGATAGTTTCAGAACCCGAGAAACTGATATTCTCGTCGGCACTCAGATGCTCGCCAAAGGGCTGGATTTTGATAATGTCGGACTGGTAGGTATCCTCAATGCAGATACTATGCTTTATCAACCTGATTTTAGGGCTTATGAACGCAGTTTTCAGTTGATGACTCAGGTGGCAGGTAGGGCAGGTAGAAGTGCTAAAAGAGGTAAAGTGATTATTCAGGCATATAGCCCGCAACACAATATTATTCAGAAGGTCATTGCTAATGATTATTTCTCAATGTATAACCAAGAGTTGCAAGAACGAAAAGCTTTTGAATATCCTCCTTTTTATCGCTTGATAAAAATTACACTTAAACACAGAGATTTTGAAAAGCTACAAGACGGATCTCTTTGGTTGTACCAAAGCCTGAAAAACACACTTCGACTTACAGTTTTAGGGCCTGAAGAACCACCAATTAGTAGGGTCAGAAATCAATATATCAGAACTATCTTGATTAAGATTCCCGCTAGACATAACCTCAAAACTATTAAGGCTATAATCACAAAAAACCTCAATTCTTTTGATGCTATCGCACAATATAGAGCGATTAAGATTGGGGTAAATGTTGATTTTTATTAATCAAACCCGTTGGGTGAAATTAAAAATAGATTGATTTTTCCGTCAGTTCGAGTGATTTTTCGTAGTGAAACGAAGAAAAATTGTATCGAGAACTAAATAAAAATACTTCTCGATACAAAATTCCCTTCACTTCGTTACAGAAATTTCACTCGAAGTGACGATTTGAAGTAATTTCACCCAACGGGTTAATCAAGACTGTTTCTTCAAGGATGATTTTTCTTTCTTGTGTTTTATTGTTGTAATTACCGAATTCATAAGGAAATAATTAAAAACCTGTTGTACTTGATAGGTTAAGGCAATTCATTTTCTTAATCCTATGTTTTATATCGTTTTCTGTTCTAAGGCTGATATTCTCTAGCTTTTTGAGACTGTCAGACTGATTTTGAATTGATAATAGCCTAAAGTGTTTTCATTATTATTAGTGTAATATTTTTTTTTGTTAACTTAATTTTATATTTTCGTCGAGTTAATTATAAAAAATATTTAAAAATGAGAAAAATTATCTTTAGAGATCCGGAGAAAAGCCGGACTAAGAAAACAAATCGATGGCTGGGATGGCTGACGTTTTGTATGCTGATCCTTGTGGGGCAGATGGGCTTTGCTCAAACTACAGGTACTATTCAAATAGGATCTGGTACAGGAACTAATAATAATATACCTATAACTAGTTGGGTATATAATTACAGTCAGCAGATTGTAACGGCGGCTGAGTACGCAGCTGGTGGAGGTTCTACAGGTAATATTACCAAAATCAGATATAAAGCAACTAACGTAGGTACTGTTTCAGTTTGGAATAATTGGACGGTTTATATTGGGAATACTGCAAAAACAGCATTTACTTCTACTACTGATTGGGTTCCACTTGCTGAACTTATGCCAGTTTTTAGCGGAGTAATTACTCCAGATCCTGTAAATAATGCTTGGTTTGAAATTACTTTTACGGTCCCTTTTAATTACACAGGTGGTAATATTGTAGTGGCAATTGATGAAAATACTTTAGGTTGGCAATCAGCCCCTACTTTCTCGAGTTATACCTCTACAACTAATAGCGGTATTTATTATAGAAATGATTCTACTAACCCTAATCCTGCGAGCCCTCCAACTGCTTCAGGAAGAACTGCAACTGTTCCGCAAATTCAGTTTGAAGGAACTTTGCCTTCGTGTGTTATGCCATCAACTCTTTCAGCAATCAACATTACTCATAACTCGGCTGATTTGACGTGGGCAGGATCGGGAAGTAATTTTGATATTGAATGGGGAACACAAGGTTTTCCAAAAGGTACTGGAACCACTGTGAGCGGAGTTTCTCCTTATAGTTTAGAAGGATTAAGTGCCAATACTTCATACAGCTATTATGTTCGTCAGAATTGTGGTGGTGGAGATTATAGTACTTGGGCGGGTCCTTACAGTTTTAAGACTTCTTGTGTAGCAGGAACAATACCGTTTTTTGAAGGTTTTGAAACTGGATATACTCACAATACCGCACTTGGTAATTGTTGGTCACAACAAGATATTGCTGGAACCCAGAATTGGATGGTCAATTCAACCAATACCAATTACAACCGTACGCCAAAATCAGGTAGTTTTAATACTACTCTGCAATATGGTAACACAGACTGGATTTTCTATCCGCTCGACCTTACTGGAGGTGTAGCTTATGAATTGAAATTTTATGCAAGACAAGATGTAACTTCTGGTGCTAGTATTGAAGCTGCTTATGGCTCTGCTAATACTGCTGCAGCCATGGTTAATTCCATTATTGCAACTAGTGCGGTAACTAATGGTGATTATCAAGAATTCTCAGGTTTTTTCACACCTGTAACTAATGGCATATATTATTTTGGAATAAAGGCAACTTTGAATTTTTCTCCTTGGCATATATCTCTGGATGATATTAGTGTAATAGAAGCGCCAAACTGTTTGCAACCAACGTCTTTAATCGGATCAAATCCTACATTAACTTCTATAGATTTATCTTGGAATGGAACTGGAGGGGCTACTGGTAATTACGAAATCAAATGGGGCGCTGTTGGATTTGACATAGACGCAGCTACAGCCATACTTGTTACAGGGTTGTCCCATACTTTAAATGGAACAGGAGGAAACTATGAGTTTGTAGTACGTGAGATTTGTAGTGTAAACGATGCTAGTGCTTGGTCTAGTCGTAAGGCATTCCGTATTCCTAGTGTAGGAGAGGATTGTTCTGCTCCTATTGTGATAGGTGCTTTGCCCTATACAACAACAGATGATACAGCCAATTATACGGACAACCCAAGTATTGAAGGCTCTCCAGGAGCATCAGGTTGTGGAACTACGGGTGGTTATTTAAATGGTAATGATGTAGTGTATGCTTATACAGCTGCTTTTGACGGTGTCATCAATGTACAGTTGTCAGGTCTTACAGCTACATGGTCAGGGATATTTGCTTATGCAAATTGTGCTGATATAGGAGTAGCTTGTATAGGGAGTGCTTTTGGTTCTGGGGCTACTGACAGAGGTTTTGAAATGAATGTCACAAGTGGGAGTACATATTATTTTGTCATTTCAACTAATGCAGCTCCTCAAACAGTGGGTTATACCTTAGATATTTCTCAAGTTTTATGTGCTAAACCTACAGGGGTAGCACATACTGATGTTACGCATAACTCAGCGAACCTAAGCTGGGATGTTTCGGGAAATTATGAAATCAATTGGGGACCATCATCGCCAACCTTTACAGCAGGTGATGGAGTAAATACCAATACTGTAAATGCTACGACTGAATTTGCTTTCAGCGGACTGAACGGAAATACATCATACACATATTTTGTTCGCCAAAACTGTGGTGGTACAAGCGGAGACAGCGAATGGGCAGGTCCTTATACATTTACAACTTTAGTCGCTCCTGCTTCAATTCCTTGGATGGAAGGATTTACAACTACTACTATCCCGACAGGTTGGGCTCAAACTGGGTTTTTATTTGGTGTCGCAACGGGTATAACCAATGCTCCTGGTGGAGTTGAAGGAAATGTGATTTATAAAAATTTATGGAGCTCGGCTACTTCTGGGAATTTCCAAACTATACGTATAGGGACGGTAAGTTCTGGGGATATCTTGTCTTTTATCTATAAAACACATAATTACAGTAGTCCTTATGCTCCTCCGGCAGTAAATTCGGGTAATTTTATCGTAGCTATCTCTACAGATAACGGAGTAAACTATACCAATATCCAAACTATAACCAATGATGGAGTATCTGAAGGCTGGCAAGACTTTGAGTATGACTTATCTAGCTATGAAGGAGAATATGTAAGAATTAGAATCTCAGCTACAAGTACAGCCGGAGATTATTATTTGGCGTTCGACAATTTCTATGTTGGTCAGCCTATTACTTGCGAAGCACCAACAGCTTTAACAGCAACTAACATCACAACTAATACTGCTGATTTAAGCTGGACAAGCGAAGGTTCTACTTTTGATATCAGCTGGGGAACAGGAGCTTTTGATGCTGAAGACGGAACAATTGTATCACTTGCTAACGGTGGAACGCTTTCAGGCTTAACAGCTCAAACGACATATCAATATTATGTGCGTCAAAATTGTGGAGTTGGAGATGTAAGTATGTGGGTAGGACCATTTGGTTTCACTACAGCTTGTGAAGCATTTGATTTGCCTTATTCTCAAGATTTTGAAGGTGTAACCGCTCCTAGTCTTCCATCTTGTACAAGTATCGAGACCCTAAACGGAAATCCTTGGAGAACATCAAGTTCTGCTGTAACTGGAATGACAGGTAACAAGTTGAATTATACTTACCATGCATTTGGAACAGGAACAGCTGACGCTTGGTTCTATACGCCGGGACTAAACCTAGAAGCTGGTAAGAATTATGCTATTTCGTATAAATACGGTAACAATACTACTTATTATACTGAAAGTATGAGAGTTGCTTACGGAACATCAGCTGATGCGATAGCTATGAACGAAGTCTTAGCAGATCATAGTGCTATAAGTACTACTACAGTATTAGAAGATGAAGTTTTCTTTACGGTTGCTGAAGATGGCGTATATTATTTTGGTTTCCAATCATATTCAATTGCTAATCAAAATCAACTGTATGTTGATGATATTTTGATTAGAGAACTAGGAGATGATTGTACAGGAACACCTGATGCGGGTATCGCAACTGCTTCTATGAGTAGCGGAGAATCTGGATCTGCTGTTGATTTTGCTGTTACAGGTTATGAAAATGATACTGAAGGTTTATCTTTTGATTGGGAATATTCTGTAGATAATGGTGTTACTTGGAGCTCTACAGGAATTTCTGATAACGAAGAGACCTTCACGATTACGGGTACTATAGGAACTGTATTTCAGGTTAGATATGCGGTTACTTGTTCATTCTCAGAGTCAACAGCCTACTCAAATATAGTGACTTTTACAGTAACCCAACCGCTTAACTATTGTACTCCAACTTATGTTTATGCAGGTGATCGAGTTAGTGCTGTAAGTTCAACAGATGCTGTTTCTGATATTACGTATACCAATTCAACGGGAGGTCAGCATTATGACCAAACCAATATGATTTTAGAAACAACTCCAGGTCAGCAGTTTACGCTAAACACTACTTATGTAGGTGGTCAACAAACTGTAGGGGTTTGGATTGATTGGGGCAATAACAACACCTTTGATGATCTAGGAGATAGAATTGTTTTAGATTATGGAACTCCTCTGACAAAGACATTCACTATAACCATTCCTTCAGGTGCTGATCTAGGTGACTACCGCATGCGTGTTAGAGGAGTGTATGGCGACCAAGTTGCTGACGGAGATGCCTTTGCTTGTAATCAAAAAAACTTCGGTAGTTCTGTTGACTTTACCATAAGAGTGGCTGCACCTTGTTCAGCAGAATGGACAGGAGCAGTAAGTACAGACTGGAATACTGCTGGCAACTGGTGTGATAATACAGTGCCAACAGCTGGTTCAGATGTTGTGATTAACGTTACTAATGCTGCTGTGATCAGTACGGATGTTTCGGTTGCTTCGATTACTTTAGGAGCTGCTGCAAATGTTACTGTAAATGGTTCTTTAAATGTAGGAGATATTAGTGTAGCTGCAGGAGGTTCTCTTATTGTGGCTAACGATGCTAACCTATTCCAAAGTGAAACTGCTGTTAACTCAGGAAACATAAAAGTAAAAAGGAATACAGTAATCAAGCATCTTGACTATACTATTTGGTCATCACCAGTTATGGGTCAAGGTCTTCAAGCGTTCTCTCCTAATACATTGGCTTCTCGTATTTATGACTATAACACCACAACAGACACTTGGCAGATTACTACAGGTAACTTCATTGCAGGTAAAGGAGTGATGTTTAGAGCGCCAAACTTGTTTGATGACGGATATTACCCGAATGCATATACTTATGTAGGTGAATTCAACGGAGTTCCAAACAACGGAGATGTTACTATGAACTTCTCTAGTGTCGGTACGTATCAAGGAGTAGGTAACCCTTATCCTTCTAATATGGATATTGAAGAGTTTTGGATGACTAATGCAGGTACAGGAACACTGTATTTCTGGACAAACACCAATGCTTGGAATAATGCTACTAGTGCTTACGTCGCCAATAACTGGGCTACATACTCTGACTTAGGAGGTGCTGCTGCAGCTAATAGTACAAAAGTGCCTGTGGATGTTGTTTCAGTTGGTCAAGGTTTTGTAGTGGAGGCGCCAGGCTTAAACTCAGTAACGTTCAATAACGATATGAGAACAGCTCAAAGCGGTGTGTTCTTCAGAACTGCAGCTCAAGACAAACACAGACTTTGGTTAAACCTTGCTGATGCAACCAATGGTCTAAACCAAATCCTTATCGGATATATGGATGGAGCTACACAAGGAGAAGACTTAAGAATCGACTCTAAGATGTTCAACTACGAAGGTTCTGCACTATACAGTTTGATTGACGGTAGCCAAAGTGCTTATGTCATTCAAGGACGTTCACTTCCGTTTGATGATTTTGATGTAGTGCCTCTAGGGTTTAGAGCTACAACTTCAGGTTCATTTACAATTTCATTATCAAACTTTGATGGAGTGTTTGCTGAAGGTCAAGACATCTTCTTAAAAGATAACTTGACTCAAACAGAGCAAAACCTTAAGGACGGCGACTATACTTTCGTGAGCAATCAAGGAGAGTTCAACACTCGTTTTGAAGTTGTGTACAGATCATCAATGGATGTTTATACTCCTGAGCTTGACAGTGCATGGGTAGTTTACACTAGAGATAATTCGTTCCGTATCGAAACACAAGGATTTGATATGAAACAAGTGGTGGTTTATGATATGCTAGGTAGAGTAATTTACGAAAGCCAAGCAGAGGGTAACGCGCACACTTTTGCTAAGTCAGGTGCAAATCAAGTATTGATAGTTAAAGTGGTTACTGCTGATAACCAAGTGTTGACCAAAAAGGTAAACAACTAAATATATAAGTAAAACACTGCAAGGCAATAAAAAGTTAAATTTTTTTTATAGCTTTGCAGTGTTATTAAAATTAAAAACCTAGTATTATGAAAAATAAATTTTTAAAAGGATTCTTGTCAATTACATTTCTTGCAATTTCATTTGTATCGTTTGCTGGGCCAGGTGGTCCTGGTGGAGGAGCAGAGGAAGAGGAGATTCCAGCAGACATCGATTCTAAGTTAGTTATTCTTGCAGTAGTAGGTATTGCTTTTGCAGCATACATGTTAATGCAAAAACGCAGACAAGTTAAAGCATAACTTGTTCTAACATTTTGAATGTTCAACAAAAGCCTACTTCCTTTTAAAAGGAAGTAGGCTTTTTAAATTTAAGTTAGGTCAATTTGGTAGTTTCAGTTATAATTCCGCTAGCCTTTTAAAAAATCAAACACTGTCTTTTCTTCTTTAAAACTATGCAACTTCTCTGCTTTTGCTCTTTCTTCTCATTGATTCTATGATACTTAAAATCACTTTATATTAAAAAAAGAAAAACATAAGTTTGTTTTGAAATAAATAATTTATACATTTGCAACCCGTAAAAAACGGAAATTATAAAAACATAAGAATTTATTATTTAAACAATTATGCCAACAATTCAACAATTAGTAAGAATCGGAAGAACTCAATCGACTAAGAAGAGTAAATCGATTGCCTTGGATTCTTGTCCTCAACGTAGAGGGGTTTGTACACGTGTTTACACAACTACACCTAAGAAGCCGAATTCAGCTATGCGTAAAGTAGCTAGGGTTCGTCTGACAAATGGTAACGAAGTAAACGCATACATCCCAGGTGAAGGACATAATCTTCAAGAGCACTCGATAGTATTAGTTAGGGGTGGGAGAGTAAAAGATTTACCAGGAGTAAGATACCACATCGTGCGTGGTGCATTGGACACTGCAGGTGTTGCAGGTAGAACACAACGTAGAAGTAAGTATGGTGCTAAACGTCCTAAACCAGGGCAGGCAGCAGCAGTTCCAGCAAAAGGTAAGAAAAAGTAATTTAAAAATCTTTTAAACAAAAGACATGAGAAAAAAGCAAGCGAAAAAAAGACCGCTTTTACCAGATCCAAAATTTAACGACCAGTTAGTAACGCGTTTTGTGAACAACTTAATGTGGGATGGTAAGAAATCAGTTGCTTTTGCAGTTTTTTATGATGCATTAGACATCGTAGAGAGCAAAAAGCAAGATGCAGAAAAAACATCATTAGAAATTTGGAAAGATGCTCTTACAAACGTTATGCCTCACGTAGAGGTGCGTTCGCGTAGAGTAGGAGGGGCAACCTTTCAGATTCCAATGCAGATTAGACCAGACAGAAAAATCTCTATGGCTATGAAGTGGATGATTTTGTATGCTCGCAGAAGAAACGAGAAATCAATGGCAGCAAGATTAGCTTCTGAAATTTTAGCTGCGGCTAAAGAAGAGGGTGCTGCTGTTAAGAAGAGAATGGATACTCACAAAATGGCTGAGGCAAATAAAGCCTTCTCACACTTTAGATTTTAATAGATAAAGCGAAATGGCAAGAGATTTAAAATACACAAGAAATATTGGAATTGCGGCACACATTGATGCCGGAAAAACAACAACTACTGAGCGTATCCTTTTCTATACAGGAAAGAATCATAAGATGGGTGAAACCCACGAGGGCTCTTCTACTATGGACTGGATGGATCAGGAGGCAGAAAGAGGGATTACTATTCAGTCAGCAGCAACTACTTGTACTTGGAGTTTTCCTACAAACCAAGGGGCTAAGACTGATGATACAAAAGAATACCACTTTAATATTATTGATACCCCAGGACACGTTGACTTTACTGTTGAGGTAAACCGTTCGCTACGTGTACTTGATGGGTTGGTTTTCCTTTTTAGTGCAGTAGATGGTGTTGAGCCTCAGTCTGAAACTAACTGGAGATTAGCTGACAACTACAAAGTTCCGCGCTTAGGCTTTGTGAATAAAATGGACCGTCAAGGAGCAAACTTCTTAGATGTATGTAAACAAGTTAAAGAAATGCTAGGTTCTAATGCAGTGCCTATCGTTGTTCCTATTGGTGATGAAGCAGATTTTAAAGGAATCGTGGATCTTATCAAGAACCGTGCTATCGTATGGCATGATGAAAACTACGGAAGTACTTTTGACGTAATTGATATTCCAGCTGATCTAGTTGATGAAGTTAGAGAGCTTAGGGGAAAACTTATTGAAGAAATTGCTGCTTATGATGAAAATCTTCTAGAAAAATATATGGAGGATGAGAACTCAATCACTGAAGATGAAGTGAACGCAGCTCTACGTGCAGCAACTCTAGACATGAGTATCATACCAATGATGTGTGGTTCTTCGTTTAAAAATAAAGGAGTTCAGTTTATGATTGATGCAGTTTGTCGTTATTTACCTGCTCCGACTGATAAAGAGGGAATTGATGGTGTTAACCCTGAAACTGAACAACCAGTTACTCGTAAACCATCAATTGCAGAACCATTCTCGGCTTTAGCATTTAAAATTGCTACTGACCCTTATGTTGGACGTTTGGCATTCTTCAGAGTTTATTCTGGACGTCTAGATGCTGGTTCTTATGTTCTAAACACAAGATCTGGAAACAAAGAACGTATTTCGCGTATCTATCAAATGCACTCTAACAAACAAAATCCAATCGATTATATCGAAGCTGGAGATATTGGAGCTGCTGTTGGATTTAAAGATATCAAAACAGGAGATACACTTTGTGCTGAGAAGCATCCAATCGTACTTGAATCAATGGACTTCCCTGATCCGGTAATTGGTATTGCTGTTGAACCAAAAACTAAGGCTGATGCTGATAAAATGGGGGTTGCGCTTGCAAAACTCGCAGAAGAAGACCCAACGTTTACTGTTAGAACTGATCAAGCTTCAGGTCAAACAATCATCTCTGGTATGGGTGAGCTTCACTTAGATATCATTGTTGATCGTATGAAACGTGAGTTTAAAGTTGAGGTAAATCAAGGTGAACCACAAGTTGAGTACAAAGAAGCAATCACTCGTAACGCTAACCACAGAGAGGTTTATAAAAAACAATCTGGAGGTCGTGGTAAATTTGCTGATATTGTATTCTCTATTGGTCCAGCTGATGAAGTTGACGGAAAAGTGCCTGTAGGACTACAGTTCGTTAACGAAGTAAAAGGTGGAAACGTGCCAAAAGAATATATCCCTTCTGTAGAGAAAGGATTCAAAGAGGCTATGAAACGCGGTCCTTTGGCTGGTTTCGAAATGGACTCAATGAAGGTGACTTTATTAGACGGTTCATACCACGCAGTGGATTCAGATTCGCTGTCGTTTGAACTAGCTGCAAAGTTAGGATACAAAGAAGCTGCGAAAGCTGCTGGAGCTGTTATTCTTGAGCCAATCATGAAAATCGAAGTTATCACGCCAGAAGAAAACATGGGAGATATCGTTGGTGACTTGAACCGTCGTAGAGGTCAAGTGAATGATATGGGTGATAGAGCAGGTGCAAAAACCATTAAAGCATTTGTACCTTTATCAGAAATGTTCGGATATGTTACAACATTAAGAACACTATCTTCTGGTAGAGCTACTTCTACTATGGAATTCTCGCACTATGCAGAAACTCCGTCTAATATTTCAGAAGAGGTAATCAAAAAAGCAAGAGGTAACGCCTAATTATTAAAGAAATGAGTCAAAAAATCAGAATAAAACTTAAATCATACGATCATATGTTGGTTGATAAATCAGCAGAGAAAATCGTAAAAACTGTTAAAAGTACTGGAGCAGTGGTAACAGGACCAATCCCTTTGCCAACTCATAAAAAAATCTTTACGGTTTTGCGTTCACCACACGTGAATAAAAAATCTAGAGAGCAATTTCAAGTAAGCTCGTACAAAAGATTATTAGATATTTATTCTTCTTCGTCTAAAACTATTGATGCTCTGATGAAATTAGAGCTTCCTTCAGGAGTAGAGGTTGAGATTAAAGTGTGATAATAATACATTGATTGTGAAAATAATAAGCATTAAGTTTTTGATTTAAATACTTAATGCTTATTTTTGCAGCCTTTTAAAAGTAAAAAGTAATCAAATTTATTAATAAATATTAAATATGTCTGGGTTAATTGGAAGAAAAATCGGCATGACCAGTATCTTTGACGAGAACGGAAAGAATGTTCCGTGTACCGTTATTGAGGCTGGGCCTTGTGTTGTTACCCAAGTCAGAACCAAAGAGGTTGACGGGTATGAAGCGTTACAACTTGGTTTCGATGACAAAAAAGAGAAGCGTGCTACTAAAGCTGAAGTTGGACACTTCAAAAAAGCTGGCAGTGTTGCTAAGAAAAAAGTCGTTGAAATTAAGGAGTTCGAAGAAGAGTATAAATTAGGCGACGTGATCAACGTTTCTCTTTTTCAAGAAGGAGATTATGTTGATGTTCAGGGAGTCTCTAAAGGAAAAGGATTCCAAGGAGTTGTGAAACGACATGGTTTCGGTGGTGTAGGACAATCTACACACGGTCAACATAACCGACTTAGAGCGCCAGGTTCAATTGGAGCTTCATCGTATCCATCAAGAGTATTCAAAGGGATGCGTATGGCCGGAAGAACAGGAGGTAAAAACGTAACAGTTCAAAACCTTATAGTTTTAAAAGTTGTTGAAGATAAGAATCTACTTGTTGTAAAGGGAGCGGTTCCAGGACATAATAATTCTTATGTAATCATTCAGAAGTAATGGAAGTAAAAGTTTTAAATATAAGTGGTAAAGAAACTGGAAGAACAGTGAATCTGTCTGATTCAGTTTTCGCAATAGAGCCAAACAAACATGCTGTTTACTTAGATGTTAAACAATATTTGGCTAACCAAAGACAAGGTACGCACAAAGCTAAAGAAAGAGCTGAAGTGACGGGAAGTACTCGTAAGATTAAAAAACAAAAAGGAACTGGTACAGCTCGTGCAGGAAGTATCAAAAGTCCATTGTTTAAAGGTGGAGGTACTGTATTCGGACCAAGACCAAGAAGTTATTCTTTCAAACTAAATAAAAGCCTTAAACGATTAGCACGTAAATCTGTATTAACAGCTAAGGCAAAAGAAGGTAACTTAATCGTATTAGAAAACTTCGAATTTGATACACCAAGCACTAAAAATTTCATCAACGTATTGAAAGCTTTAGGGTTGGAAAATAAAAAATCTTTATTTGTATTGGGAGATTCAAATAAAAATGTATATTTGTCGTCTCGTAATTTGAAGAGCTCTGCTGTTGTAACTAGCAGTGAATTAAATACTTATGGTGTTCTAAATGCCAATAGCTTAATTCTTATGGAGAGTTCGTTGGACGTAATTCAAGATAACTTAAGTAAATAGAAGGTAATGAGTGTACTAATTAAACCTATACTTACAGAGAAAGCAACCAGAGAATCTGAGTTGCAAAATCGTTATGGATTTGTAGTGAACAAAAAAGCTAATAAGATTCAGATTAGAAAAGCAGTTGAAAAAGCCTATGGCGTTTCGGTTGTTAGTGTGAATACAAGTATTAGTAGTGCTGAAAGAAGTACTAAGTTTACTAAGGATGGTCTTATCGCATCAAAAAAAGGAGCAATTAAGAAGGCTTTTGTTCAGGTGAAAGAAGGAGAGTCTATAGATCTATATACTAATATCTAATTAAAGTAAAGACTAGAAATGTCAGTTAGAAAATTAAAACCTATTACCCCAGGTCAGCGATTTAGAGTTGTGAATAGTTTTGACGCTATTACAACTGATAAGCCGGAACGCTCATTGATGGCACCGATAAAAAAATCTGGAGGTAGAAATAGTCAAGGAAAAATGACCATGCGTTATTTAGGCGGTGGTCACAAACAAAGATATCGTATGATTGATTTCAAACGAGCAAAAGTAGGAATTCCTGCGGTTGTGAAATCAATTGAGTACGACCCGAACAGAACAGCATTTATTGCCCTTTTGGCTTATGCTGATGGAGAGAAAACATACGTTATTGCGCCAAGTGGTTTAAAACTTGGTCAAACTGTTGTTTCAGGTGCAGATGCTTCGCCAGAAGTTGGAAACTCTATGCCGCTTGCTAATGTTCCTCTAGGTACAGTGATTTCTTGTATCGAATTGCGCCCAGGACAAGGAGCTACTATCGCTCGTTCTGCTGGAACTTTTGCGCAATTGATTGCTCGTGATGGTAAATATGCTACTATCAAAATGCCTTCTGGAGAGATTCGTTTGATTTTGCTTACTTGTTCGGCTACAATTGGAGCTGTTTCAAACCACGATCATCAATTGATTGTTTCTGGTAAGGCAGGACGCAGTAGATGGTTAGGTAGAAGACCGAGAACTAGACCAGTAGCGATGAACCCTGTTGATCACCCGATGGGTGGTGGTGAAGGACGTGCTTCTGGAGGACATCCTCGTTCAAGAAAAGGTCTGCCAGCTAAAGGTTATAGAACCCGTGCTAAAGCAAATCCGAGTAATAAGTATATTGTAGAACGTAGAAAGAAATAGTAAGTAAGATATGGCACGTTCATTAAAAAAAGGACCTTTTGTTCACTATAAATTAGAGAAAAAAGTTCAAGAGAATATAGAAAATACAAACAAAGCTGTTATCAAAACTTGGTCTAGAGCCTCTATGATAACACCTGATTTTGTAGGTCAAACTATAGCAGTTCATAATGGCCGTCAGTTTGTTCCTGTATATGTAACAGAGAACATGGTCGGACATAAGTTAGGAGAGTTTTCACCGACTAGATCTTTTAGAGGTCATGCCGGAGCTAAAAATAAAGGTAAAAAATAAGTAAGTCATGGGAGTTCGTAAAAGAGAAGCTGCAGATGCAAGAAAAGAAGCTAACAAGCAAATTGCTTTTGCAAAATTAAATAACTGCCCTACTTCGCCTAGAAAAATGCGCTTGGTAGCAGATTTGGTAAGAGGTCAGAAAGCAGAACACGCACTAAATATTTTGAGATTTAGCCCAAAAGAAGCATCTAGAAAGTTAGAGAAATTGTTACTTTCTGCAATTGCTAACTGGCAGGCTAAGAACGAAGACGCAAGTATCGAAGAAGCAGGATTATTCGTCAAAGAAATCCGCGTTGATGGAGGTACTATGCTTAAGAGACTTCGTCCTGCACCTCAAGGTAGAGCACACAGAATTAGAAAACGTTCAAATCACGTAACAATCGTGCTTGGAGCTATTAATAATAACACACAAAGCAATTAATAAACAGTATGGGACAAAAGACAAATCCAA
>CAZRCB010000030.1:15879-19540 GCA_964598455.1 uncultured Flavobacterium sp. | reverse complement strand
AACAGAATTTACTTTTTTGTTTATCATAAAATCTAGTATTGTTTGTTTCAGTCCATAAAAATAAGACTTTTTTTAGTATTTCGACTTTTTTGGACCGAGAATAATCTTAAGCTTATTTCTATAATGCCCTTGAATCCCTAGTAATCAAAAGAATTAAGGTATATGTTTTCACTTCTTTGTGAGCTAATAAGATATTTAGGAGCAAAGCTTGCCTTCTGAAGTTTGCTGTTTCTGTTGATATTAACACAGAATCTCTTTTTTAAGTATTTTAGCAGCTTATTAGAGAATTGCAGCTACAATATACTGCTTATTCACTTCGGATTCGTAAATTTGCTTATTACAAATTGTCTTATGAGGTATTTGTTATTGGTTATAGCGTTTTTGTCTTCTGCTTTAGGTCTTTCACAGGTGCCTGATCAAGAAGAGTTGTATGTGCCCAACAAAGTAGAGAAGGACACGGTCAAAAAATCAGATTTTTCATTGATTCGAAGAGATAGCGATACGCTTATCAAGACGAATGACCTGCTGTATAGAGAAGATCAGTTTTATTTAGTGCTGACCTATAATATACTACAGAACCGCCCACAAGAAATTTCTCAAAATGCCTTTTCTGCTGGGGTTTCTTTTGGGTTTTTAAGGGATTTCCCTGTTAATCAGAATAGGAATATAGCTATAGCCCTAGGCGCTGGATATGCCTATAATGACTTCCGTTCTAACCTTCATATCGGAAAACTTGATGGACAGATAGTATATCAGATCGCAGAAGACTTCAATAAGAATCAGTTTACACTACATTATTTAGAGGTTCCGATGGAATTCAGATGGAGGACTTCTACACCCAAAAACACTCGTTTTTGGAGAATTTATTCTGGAGTGAAATTCAGCTATCTATTTTATGATCGTGCCGAAATCACGGCGGATACCTACTCAGAAAAAGTAAAAAACAATTCGGATTTGAATAAGTTGCGATATAGTCTGTACCTTGCTTTAGGTCACGGAGGATTTAACTTTTATATCAATTATAGCCTAAATCCTATCTTCAAAAACGCATATCTCGATGGGGATTCCATAGAGCTCACCTCGCTTAATTTAGGGATTATTTTTTATTTCTTGTAAACACTTACAATACATGCAGACACCCCTTAATGTTTTAAAACAATATTATAGGTTTGAAAGTTTCAGAGGTCTCCAAGAACCTATTATCGACTCGGTCTTAGAGGGCAATGATACTTTTGGTCTTATGCCTACCGGTGGTGGCAAGTCGGTTTGTTTTCAGATTCCAGCATTGATGCAGGAAGGTTTGTGTTTGGTTATTTCGCCGCTAATCGCTCTGATGAAAGACCAAGTACAGAACTTGCAGAGAAAAAACATCAAGGCTATGGCGATTATGGGTAGTCTCAGTACTCAAGAAGTATCAAATTTACTTGATAACGCAATCTATGGCAATTATAAATTCCTGTATTTGTCACCCGAACGTTTGCAGCAACAGTGGATTATCGAACGTATAGCTGCACTCCCGATAAATCTCATTGCTATTGATGAGGCACACTGTGTTTCTCAATGGGGACACGACTTTAGGCCCGCATACCTCAATATTAAACAACTTAGAACCTTCCTTCCGAAAGTTCCTTTTTTGGCGCTTACAGCTTCAGCTACACAGGAAGTAAAAGAGGATGTGATCCAACAATTGAAACTTAAAGAACCAAAGATTTTTCAGTCATCATTCGAGAGGTCAAACATTGCATATAGTGTTATTGAAGCGCAAGACAAGTTATATCATATCGAGCAAATTTTACGCAAACAATCAAACTCGTCAATTATTTATGTTAGGAACAGGAAGTTGTGTGTGGAGACTGCAGTTAATCTGAATGCTCTTGGAATCAAAGCTACTTTTTTTCACGGTGGATTATCGCTATCTGAGAAGGATAAGCAGATGAACCTTTGGATGGAAGAAAAAGTTCAGGTAATTGTAGCTACTAACGCTTTCGGAATGGGGATTGACAAGGCTAATGTGCAGAATGTTATACATATCCAATTGCCCGAAAGCCTAGAGAGTTATTACCAAGAAGCTGGTAGGGCAGGGCGGAACGGTGATTTAGCTAGAGCGGTGTTACTATTGAATCAAAATGATGTTCTTCGAGCAAAACAACAATTTATCGAGGTACTCCCTGACAAAGCTTTTCTTGTAAAAGTATATATTAAACTGTTTAACTTTTTTCAGATTGCCTACGGCGAATTATCAGAAGAGCAATTTGCCTTTAATTTTAACCAATTTTGTTCAGATTATAATTTGCCAATTTTGAAGACCTATAATGCGCTAAACTTTTTGGATAGACAGAGCATTATTACACTCTCTCAGGAATTCTCTCAAAAAGTGAGTATTCAGTTTGTCATTCCTAGCAAGGAAGTAATTCGTTATATGAGTCTTAATCCAAATGACGAACCTATACTTATGACCGTTCTGCGATCTTATCCTGGTGTTTTCGAGGTTGAAACCCCTATAAATACAGCCTATATTACCAAGAAAACAGGACAACCTATACAGAAAATCATTGAGCTGTTTGAGCGCCTACACCAACAAGGCATAATTGTATATAGATCTCAATATAACGATGCCTCTATTTTGTTTAATGAAGTCAGAGAAGATGAGTTGACAATCAATAGGATATCAAAATACTTATTTAATCAGAATAAGCTAAAAGTTACTCAACTTAACGCTGTAATCAACTATGCAACAGATAGCAAGACTTGTAAAAGTGTTTTGCTGCTCAAGTACTTTGGCGAACAGAATCCTTCAGAATGTAAGATATGTTCAGTTTGTGTTTCTAAACAGAAGTCTAGCTTCGACCTAAAGTCAGCTTCTGAAAACATACTGAAATTACTCATAGAGAAACCAATAACTTCGAGAGAGATACAACAAATAACCTCGCTTGAGTACGAACAGATCGTTGTAGTCTTAAGGTATTTACTAGAGGAGGAATTGATTTCTATAAATCATAAAAATGAGTATCTAATACAAAAGTAATAGGTTGTTTGACCTAGTTTTTCAAGACAATAAAGTGCTGCTCTGGTATATGTTTTCCGTTCAAAAATGATTAGTTTTGCTAAAAATAAATACAATAGTTATGAGCTTACAAAATAAAATAAACGACGAAATAAAAACAGCTATGAAAGCTAAAGACACTATTGCTTTAGATACGCTTAGAGCTGTGAAATCTGCAATTTTATTGGCGCAAACTGAAGCGGGTGCTAAGCAAGAATTGTCGAAAGACGACGAGATAAAACTATTGCAGCGTCTTGTGAAACAACGCAAAGAGTCAGCGAGGATTTATACCGAACAAAACAGAGAGGACTTAGCTGAACCAGAGTTAATCCAAGCTAAAATTATTGAGCGTTTCCTGCCAACACAGTTATCGACAGATGAAATTCAGGAGATTATCGCACAGATTATCGCTGATACTGGCGCAAACGGAATCGCTTCAATGGGGCAAGTGATGGGAGAAGCAAATAAGAGAATGGCCGGTCAAGCAGATGGTAAAACTATTTCGACTGTAGTGAAGAGTTTACTTGCATAAGTGTATAATGGCTCCGTAGTTCAACTGGATAGAATATCAGATTTCGGCTCTGATGGTTGGGGGTTCGAATCCCTCCGGGGTCACAA
>CAZRCB010000030.1:0-15779 GCA_964598455.1 uncultured Flavobacterium sp. | reverse complement strand
AGATTTCGGCTCTGATGGTTGGGGGTTCGAATCCCTCCGGGGTCACAATATTTTTTGAGATGTATTATGCCTACGTACTTCAAAGCGCTATTGATAACCGTCTTTATAAAGGGCATACGCATAATATTGAGCAAAGGATAAAAGAACACAACTCAGGAAAAACAAAATCTACAAGAGGTTATGTTCCTTGGGTATTGGTTTATTACGAAACTTTTCTGACTAAAGAAGAGGCTATGGCGCGTGAGAAATACTTCAAAAGTGGTGTTGGTCGGGCTTTTCTCAATAAAATTATTTACGGCTAAGTTGTAGTTTTACTTGACACTTAATTCTCAGTAGGCATTTTTAGATTTTTGTATCAAATAATAATGGCTCCGTAGTTCAACTGGATACCTGCCTGCCGGCAAGGCAGGGAATATCAGATTTCGGCTCTGATGGTTGGGGGTTCGAATCCCTCCGGGGTCACAATATTTTTGGAAATACTGCTTACATGAAAAAAGCCTTTTGCAATTGCAAAAGGCTTTTTTGAATGTATGATATACTTAGAAGCTTAAGCGTTTTGTGCTTTGAAAGCTTTTAGTTTTTCGATTAGTTTCGGAACTACTTCAAAAGCATCCCCCACGATTCCGTAGTCAGCAACTTTAAAGAATGGTGCTTCGGCGTCTGTGTTGATTACTACTTTTACTTTAGAAGCGTTGATTCCAGCGATGTGTTGAATAGCGCCTGAAATTCCAATAGCGATATAAAGGTTTGCAGCTACGGGTTTTCCGGTTTGTCCTACATGTTCTGAGTGAGGTCTCCATCCAAGGTCAGAAACAGGTTTCGAACAAGCCGTTGCTGCTCCTAAAACGCTTGCTAACTCTTCGATTAATCCCCAGTTTTCAGGGCCTTTTAACCCACGTCCTCCAGAGACTACAACTTCAGCATCAGCGATAGTTACTTTTCCAGTTACTTTTTCTACAGATTCTGTTTTGATGGCAAAATCAGCATCGCTTAGTGATGGAGCAAAACTTTCTTCAGAGATGCTCACAGCGTCTTCAACTAATCCGAAAGAATTTTTTCCGATAGCTAGTAATTTTACATCCGTAGAGATTTCAGTATAGCTAAATGCTTTTGTCGAATAAGCATTTCTCTTTACAACAAACGGAGAAGTAGTTTCAGGAAGTGCAACTACGTTAGAAGCGTACCCTGCCTCAAGTCCGATTGCTAATAGTGGAGCTAAATAAAGGCTGTCTGTAGTAGAGGCTACCAAAACAATTTTTGAAGCTTCTTTTTGAGCAGCTTGTTTGATAGCATCAGCATAGGCTTTTGCGCTAAAAGCTTTTAGTTTATCATCGTTTATTTTAAGTACTTTGCTTACACCATGTGTTGCTAAAGCGGCTACGTCGTCTGCGTTTACGGTAATAGCTGTAACGGTTGTACCCGTTTGGTCAGCTACTTTCTTAGCATAAGAGGCAAGTTCTAAAGCTACTTTTTTTAGTTTTCCTTCTGCTGATTCAGCATATATTAAGATTGACATAATTTGAAATTTTAATTGTGAATTTGGTTTTTTTGAAGAATTCAGACTAGATTACTTTTGCCTCGTTGTGAAGTAAGTCGATTAGTTCATCCAAGTTGTCAGGACTGATCAATTTCACTGCGGATTTAGCTGCTGGTTTGTCAAAACGCACTGTTTTGGTTTGTTGAGGAACACTTACTGCTTCCACTACATTGATTGCCTTAGTACGTGCAGCCATAATTCCTCTCATATTCGGGATTCTCAAATCTTTTTCTTCTACAATTCCTTTTTGACCTGCTACTACAAGGGGTAGTGAGGCAGAAAGCAATTCTTTTCCACCGTCGATCTCTCTGGTAACTTTAGCTGAATTTCCGTCAACTTCGATACCTGTGCAAGAGTTTACGAAATTGGCGCCAAGCATTGCTGCTAACATTCCCGGAACCATTCCTCCGTTGTCGTCTAGTGATTCTTTACCGGCGATGATCAGATCATATCCACCGTTTTTGGCTACTTCAGCAATTTGTTTTGCTACGAAGAATCCGTCAGTTGGGATAGCGTTTACTCTGATGGCATCGTCAGCTCCGATGGCTAATGCCTTGCGGATGGTAGGTTCAGTTTCTGCTTCACCTACGTTGATAACCGTAACCGTAGCGCCTTGTTTTTCTTTGAACCAAATGGCTCTGGTCAGTCCGAATTCGTCATTTGGGTTTATAACGAATTGTACACCGTTTTTGTCGAATTCAGTATCTCCGTTTACAAAGTTGATTTTTGAGGTAGTATCCGGAACATGACTGATACAAACTAATATTTTCATAGATATTTATAGTTAAATTATGTAATGAACAAAATAGGATACGAAATTACGGTTTTTTTATTAAACAAAAAAACTATGCTTGCATAATAGATTTGATTTATCTCTCAGTTAATTTAAAGTATATTTTTACAGGTCTAGGAGTGGTTGAGAAAAATGTACTTTTAATATTTTGGATATTATTTTGTGATGTGTGTTTCGATTATTCTTTTAAATCATAAAACCTAGAAAACATGTGTTGTTTTTACCCTATTCTCATAATGCGCTCAATAAAAAATCAGCCCAAAAGCAAATAGCTTATGGGCTGATTCGGTCAATAAAGCTATTGATAAATTATTTTTTGAAAACAGATTTGCCTTCTTTGATGGCTTCAATTACCTGAATTTTATTGATGTCTAGTGGCTCTATTTTAAGTGGGTTTTTGTCTAGGATTACAAAGTCCGCAAGCTTCCCTTCTGAGATGCTTCCTTTGGTATCTTCTTCGAAATACTGTTGTGCTGCCCAAGCTGTTAGGGTTTTTAGGCCTTCATAGGCAGTTAAGCGTTGGTCTGCACCTAAGATTTGTCCAGTTCTGGTGATTCGATTTACGGTTGCGTCGAGCACGCGCATTGAGTTGGGCATGGTCACTGGCGCATCGTGGTGTGAGGTCAAGTTGATACCTGCATCTAACACATCTCTACACGGTGATATGTATTCGGCTCTGTTTGCTCCGAGTACAGATTCTTTGTGCCAGTCTCCCCAGTAAAATGTGTGCATCGGGAAAAGGGAGGCATAAATACCCAAGCGTACTAAATCAGGGATTTGGTCTTTTCTAAGGGTTTGCCCGTGGATGAGTACTGTTCTGTGGTCTGGATAGCCGTAGTCTTTCTCAGCTGCCTCAACTGCTCTGATGTATTGCCCGATTGCGGCGTCTCCGTTGCTGTGACACAAGACTTGCCATTTATTTTTAAAAGCCATTTTTACGTACTCAGTAGCTTTGTCATCATCCATAATTGCATAACCTTCATAACAACCTGAACGCCCCGCTGGATTCACGTGGTAACATTTGGTCAGCCAAGCAGTCTTTCCTTGTGGCGAACCGTCTAAGGTAAGCTTTACGCCACCTACTCTGAACTTGTTTTTATAGCTATGTGATGGGCTGTATTCGCCTTCTTTGATAGCTTCTTCACCTACGGTCACATCGGGATAGGCAACGATATCCATATAAAAAGCGGCGTTGTTAGCTCCTGCTTTAAGCGCGGTGAGTTGTTCGCCAGTAGTTCTTCCGTCTTGCGCTGTCAGGTAGCCATTTCTGGCGTATTCGTCTTGACCCTTTTTGATACAAGTCATTGCTACTTCATCATCCATATGTCCTAATAACGGCATCATTATATTGAAAAATGCCGCTTCTTCTAAGACGCCATTTGGGTTGCCATCTTTGTCTCTTCTGATGACACCTCCTTCCGGGTCTTTAGTAGCTTTGGTAATGTTCATCAGTGCGAGTGCTTTGCTGTTCATTGAAGCCAAGTGCCCTGATTGATGCATAATAACAATAGGTAGGTCAGTGCTAATCTTGTCTAAATCGCTAGCCTTTAGGTGGTCTTTTTCGTCGAGTTGTGAGTCGTCATAACCACTGCCGATAATCCAACCCATTTTCTGAATCATGTATTTTCCGTCTTCGCTAGCTGCGTAGTTTTTCATGGTTTGAATAATTTCTTCAAAGTTCTTCCCGGGTCCGTCAGGCGGTGGAAGTAGGTTAGCGCAAAGTGAAGCGAAACCAACGTTGAAGAAATGTCCGTGTGCGTCTAAGAATGCTGGGAGCATGGTTTTTCCCTCTAAGTCCACTTGCTTAGCTGTTTCTAAATATCGTTTTAGTGCCTCTTCTTTTGAGCCTACGAATATGATTTTGCCGTCTTGTTGCACGACTGCTTCTGCATAGGTGGGCGTATCGCCATCCATAGTGAGGATGTCACCACCATAATAAATAGTTTGATGTGAGGATGAAAGATCGGGTTCAGAGGTAGGCTTGTCCTTACAAGACCAGAACAGCAAAAGTGAAAAGGCGATAATAGAGAGTTTTTTCATAGAGAGTTTTTTTGAGAGATTGTACTTTTTTTAAAAGAGGTTATATTGTTTTAAGCGTATTTTGACGGCTAATGTATAAAAAATCCACAAAAGACAAAGAGTGTTAATGTGTTTATTTATAAAAATAACAATAATACTTATGATTAATAAAATTCATTGTACTTGAAATATTTGACAATAGAGAACTAGTTATACTATATATAGGTGTGAGCTAAAGTGTTAATAATTGCGTTCGTAGTATTTCAAAGGCTTCCTCTTTCAGCAATTGGTTTAAAAATCTTACTTTTGCCTGCATATAAATAAAAAGAAATCTTTGAGAGTTTTTAATCATATTTCAGATTACGAATCTGATCTGCCGTCAGTATTGACAATAGGAACCTTTGATGGAGTGCATATTGGTCACAAAATGATCATTGAGAAGGTCATTAAGAATGCCCACAAAGAAGGTACGTCATCAGTGATTTTGACTTTCTTTCCGCATCCGCGAATGGTGTTGAGTCAAGATTCAACCATAAAACTACTGAATACTATCCCAGAGAAAATTTCACTTCTCAAAGAGACAGGTCTAGATTCGCTAGTAATTCATCCGTTTGATAAAGCTTTTTCAGAACTTTCAGCAGAAGAGTTTGTCAAGCAGATATTGGTCAAAGGCTTTCGTCTAAAAAAAATCGTAATTGGTTATGACCATCGTTTTGGCAAAAACAGAACGGCAGGATTTGATGACTTGGTTGGTTTTGGTCAGAAGTATGGTTTTGAAGTTGAACAGATTTCAGCCCAAGAAATTGATGAGGTCTCAGTGAGTTCGACCAAAGTCAGAAAAGCTTTAGAGTCTGGAGAGGTCGCTTTGGCTAATTCGTATTTGGGCTATGATTATTTCTTTAGCGGAATAGTGGTCAAAGGCAATCAATTAGGCAGAACCATCGGTTTTCCGACAGCGAATTTGAAAATCACTGAGGATTATAAACTTATTCCCAAAAACGGCGTATATATCGTTGCGGTAAATTGTAACGGAGTGCAACTGCAAGGTATGTTGAATATCGGCACTAGACCGACTGTTGATGGTACAACTCAAAGTATCGAAGTCAATATTTTTGATTTTGATAAAGATATTTATGGTGCGCAACTCACACTTACGGTGCTAGAACGCATTAGAGATGAACAGAAATTTGCTTCTATAGAAGCGCTTCAAAAACAACTTCACCAAGACAAGAAAGTAGCTACAGACTATTTTCAGCGTACCGCAAAATAAAAGCTTTAGCTTTTGGCAAGAGTCTCTAAGATGCCGATATAATCTTCTTGATTCTCTACAAAATCTTTGTCTGAGACGTCAATTACTATGATGTTTAGGTCTTTTTGTTGTTTGATATATTCCAAATAACCCTTGTTGATTTTATCTAAATAGTCTGACGGAATTTCCTGTTCGTAACTTCTGCCTCTTTTTTTGATGTTTGCTAGAAGTTGTTCGGTATTTTGGTAGAGATAGACGTATAAATCGGGCTTTGGAATGTCCTTATACATAATTTCAAAAATACGGTGATACAATCTGTACTCATCTTCCTGAAGGGTTACTCTCGAGAAAATTAGCGACTTAAAAATATAATAATCCGATACGATAAATTGCTTGAACAAATCGAGTTGTGTCAAGTCCTCAGAGAGTTGCTGGTATCTGTCTGCCAAGAAAGACATCTCTAACGGGAGGGCATAGCGCGCACTATCCTCATAAAACTTAGGCAAGAACGGATTGTCAGCAAAACCTTCTAAGACTAATTTCGCATTAAAATTCTCCGCTATTTTGGTCGCTAAAGTCGTTTTTCCAGCGCCAATATTTCCTTCGATGACAATGTTGTTAAACTGCTCTAATCTATAGCTGTCTATTGGGTTTTCTAAGGTTGAGACAATCTCATATCTATTGCTATCAGGGCATTCTTTAATAAGTTCAGCTATATTTCTCTTTAGAATAGGATGTATGTAATCGAGTTGTAAATCCAGTAGTGGCTGCAACACAAAGTGCCTTTGGTGCATTCTTGGGTGTGGCACTTCTAGATTTTCAGTCTTGATGATCTGATTGCCGTAAGCGATGATATCAATATCAATTTCTCTTGAGGTATAAGTAGTGGTCTCCGTTCGAGTCCTGCCCAATTCTTTTTCGATATTTAGGACCTCTTGTAATACTTTTTCAGCGGGTTTATGCGAATGTACCAGTAGCGCCGCATTATAAAAAGCCTCTCCCTCAAAGCCCCAAGCTGGAGTTTGATACAGTCGAGAAACCTTGATAACTGTAGCTACCTTTCTGTGAATTAGCGCAATACATTCTTGGATGTTCTTGAGCCTATCGCCTTTGTTGCTTCCGATGGATAATATGATGCTGGTCTGTGTCATAAAAAAGCAAAGTAACTAAAAGATTTTATATTTCACGCGCTTTGTTTTCTAAAAACAACTTGTCTGTAATAAGAGTTTTTTGTAAGGCATATTTTGGTATTTTTGTAGGGCATAGTTCTTAAATACACTATATATGAAAATAGTTATTGCGGGTGGAAGCGGTTTTATCGGAAGGTATTTGGCGGCTTATTTTTCAGAAAAAGGAAATGAAGTGATTGTATTGTCAAGAGGAGTGTCACAGACCAAAGGGAAAATTAGATTTGCGCATTGGGATGGCGAAAGTATTTCTGACTGGAAAAACGAACTAGAAGGAGCAGATGTGCTTATTAATTTGTCTGGAAAATCAGTTGCTATACGATATACAGAAAAGAATAAACAAGAAATTTATAACTCTAGAATTGACAGTACAAGAGTACTAAATAAAGCAGTATTAGCCTGTGAACATCCACCGAAATATTGGTTTAATTCCTCAGGTGCCTCTGTGTATAAAACTTCATTTACGCATAGCAGAGATGAATACTTCAAAGAATGGGAGGATGAGTTTTTGACTGAGGTCGTGCTAGATTGGGAAGAGGAGTTTTTCAGAAACTCTACTGCCAAAACACATAAAGTTGCGTTGCGAACTTCTGTAGTACTCGGCAAAACTGGTGAGACTTATGAAAAGCTCAACCTACTTTCTAAGATCGGCTTAGGAGGCAAACAAGGCAGCGGAAAACAAATCATGAGTTGGATACATATAGAAGATTACGCGCGGATTATTGATTTCTGTATCGATAAAAACCTCGATGGCATCATTAATATGTCTAGCCCAAATCCAGTTAGCAATGCTGCGATGATGAAAGCTTTCAGGCAAGCAAATCGCATGCCGATTGGAATACCGACTCCTGCTTTTTTGCTTAAGATTGGTGCTAAAATAATGGGCGTCGAACCAGATTTGGTGCTCAAAAGCTATAATGTGGTTTCGAAGCGTTTGGACGAAAACGGCTTTAGTTTCCGATTCCCTAACATCAAACAAGCCTTGGCCGAATTGTCTAAATAATATAATATGAGGGTGTAAGAAGGAGATTTTTACATTCAAAAAGTTTCTCTAAACCGTTAAAATTGTTATTTTTGTCGTTTTATACAACACATCTAAAAAAACCATTAAATTATGAGTCAGAATCTTTATGAAAAGGAGCTTTCGTTTCAGACAGACAGAAGAAAAGCAGGAGTTGAGCTTATCAAAATTATCAGTGATCTTTGGTATGATAAGTCGATAGAATTAATATTCTTCAGAAACCAACTTGTGGATCGCAATGTGAGTGACATTCTTAATCTACACGAATATGCTTGTGAATTTGTCGGGAAAGCTATTTCAGTATTTGATACAGTAGAGATTGCAAGAGAAATTCTATCACTTGACCTTCCGCACTCAAAGCTTGATATCGGTAAACTTACGTATGAATATCACTTAGAAGACGGCAAATACAATGATGCCAAAGCTTTTGTGATAGACAAGCTAAAAGACGCTAAGAAATTCGTTGAGAACAAACCAAAAGATGTAGTGCTATACGGCTTTGGTCGTATCGGAAGATTATTGGCTCGCGAGTTGATGAACAAGATGGGTAAAGGCACCCAATTGCGCCTACGTGCGATTGTTGTCAGAGGTGAAGTTGATGCTACAAACCTTCAGAAAAGAGCTTCGTTACTACAACAAGACTCCGTACACGGCGAGTTTAACGGATCTGTTGTGGCTGATATAGAAAATAAAGCCTTACTTATTAATGGCACTACAGTGAATATTATTTCTGCTAATAGCCCAGAAGATATTGATTATACGGCTTATGATATTGAAGATGCATTAGTGATTGACAACACAGGAGCTTTTACAACAGAAGAGGCGTTAGCAAGACATATGAAATCAAAAGGAGTTTCAAAAGTATTGTTGACCGCTCCTGGAAAAGGCGTTCCGAATATCGTTTATGGCGTAAACCACCTAGATTATAACCCAGATGTAATTGATATTTTCTCTGCTGCCTCTTGTACGACTAATGCTATTACGCCAGTCTTAAAAGTTATTGAGGACGAGTTAGGTGTAGAAAAAGGACACTTAGAAACCATTCACGCCTATACTAACGACCAGAACTTAGTGGATAACTTCCACAAAAAATACAGAAGAGGACGTGCAGCAGCACTAAATATGGTAATTACCGAAACAGGTGCGGGAACGGCAGTTGCCAAAGCAGTGCCAAGTTTAGCTGGTAAATTAACTTCAAATGCGATTAGAGTGCCTGTGCCAAACGGTTCGCTAGTGGTGCTAAGCCTACAGGTTACTAAGCCTACTACAAGAGAAGGACTCAACCAATTGATGAAAAAATATTCACTTGAGGGGGAATTAGTAGAACAAATTAAATTCTCTGTCAACAACGAATTAGTATCTTCTGATATTGTGGGTACTTCAGCACCTGCTATTTATGATAGCAAGGCAACTATTGTCACTGAAGACGGCAAGAATATGGTGCTATATATCTGGTATGACAACGAATACGGATACAGCCACCAAGTGATGCGATTAGCACGTCATATTGCAAAGGTAAAACGATATACCTACTATTAATAGTCATATGATTCGATATGTTTTCTAGAAGGGCAACCACAAAGGTTGCCCTTTTATGATTTTAATAACAGTTAAGCGAAGTCATAAGTTTTTTTGGATTGGTTTTTGCCTTATTTTTGCACAAATCAAAATCATATTATGAAAAAAGTAGCAAAGTGGGTCGCCATCGTCTTAGGAGTTGTTATCGTAGCTCTGGCTGTAACTCCTTTTTTATTCAAAGACAAAATTAAGAACTTAGTCATCAAAACTATTAATGAGAATCTTGACGCTAGTGTCGATTTCGAAGATGTAGATTTGAGTTTATTCAGAAACTTCCCTAAAGCAAGTATGACTATTTCTAAATTGAGTGTGATAAACAAAGCACCTTTTGAGGGTGACACGCTAGTCTATGCGGATAATATCAACTTGAGAATGTCTATAAAAGAGCTTTTCAAAGCTGAGGGAGAGCCAATGAATGTCGAGAGCTTCTTAGTTGAGAATGCCTTGGTAAATGTAATATTCAACAAAGAGGGTATTGGCAACTTTGATATTGCACTTAAAGACGATGACCAATCTGAGGATGATGACAAACCCTCAAGCTTTGCGATGTCATTACAAAAATACGAAATAAGCAACCTGAAATTCTCTTTTTGGGATAAAGCCAAAGAGATGAAAATGGTTTTAGACAATATCAATCACAAAGGAACGGGGGATTTTACCTCAACAATTGTTGATTTAGACACCTATACTTCGGCAGTTGCTTTTGTTGAAATGGCAGGAACAAATTATTTGAATAATGTCGATTTGACTTTAGACGCTGTTTTATCTTTAGATTTAGAAAACTCAAAATATACATTCGAAGAAAATATGGCTAGAATCGGAAAACTACCTTTAGAGTTTGACGGGTTTATCCAGATGAAAGAAGAAGGACAAGAATATGATCTTACGTTCTTTACGCCTACTACTTCGTTTTCTAATTTCTTAGCGCTTATTCCTTCTGCCTATTCAGGTAGTATAGAGAATATCAAAACTACTGGAGATTTTTCTGTCAAAGGATTCGCTAAAGGAATGCTTACCGAGACGACAATTCCACAGTTTGATTTGACTATGGTATCTGACAATGCATCGTTTAAGTTTCCAGAGCTCCCGAAAACGGTTCAGAATATTAGTATTGACCTGAAAGTCAAAAACGAAACAGGTTTTATGAAAGATACCTATGTGAATTTAGATAATCTGTCGTTTAAGATTGATCGGGATCTTTTCCAAGCTTCGGCAAAGCTGAGAAACCTAACTGAGAATATGTTGGTAGATGTTAATCTTGATGGGGTGTTGAATTTGGCTAATTTGTCAAAAGCTTATCCTATTAAATTAGAACAAGAACTCTCAGGAATTATTAAGGCAAAAGTAGGATTGAACCTAGATATGCTTTCTGTAGAACAAGAAAAATACGAAAATGTGAAAGCACAAGGCAGCCTGAATCTTACTGGATTCAAGTATGAAGGTGATGAATTAGCTAAGCCACTTGTGATTACAGAAGCTGATTTGAAGTTCAATCCGTCGCATGTGGCACTGAATAAATTTGATGCTAAAACAGGAAAGTCAGACATACATGCCACAGGTACTTTGGATAACTTCTATGGTTTTTTATTTAAAGATCAAATCCTAAAGGGGAACTTTAGTCTGAACTCAAACTATCTTGAAATCTCTGATTTTATGACTACTGCAGCAATGGATACAACCACTGCAACCGATAAAAAAGCTGAAGAAGAGGCTGTTAAGAAAGAAGAAATTAAGATTCCGTCATTTTTAGACTGTACGATTTCAGCCAAAGCCACGACAGTTGTATATGACAACCTAAAACTCAAAGATGTTTCAGGAAAACTGGCTATCAAGGACGAAACAGTCTATCTACAGAATGTAGTAACCTCAATATTCGGAGGTAAAATTGGATTTGACGGTAGTGTTTCTACAAAAGAAGCTAAACCGAATTTCGATATGATTTTGAAGTTGATGAACTTGGATATCTCTCAATCATTTACGGAACTAGAAATGTTGGCTAAGATTGCTCCTATCGCAAATGTAATATCGGGGAAATTCAACTCAGACATCAAACTATCAGGTAATCTAGATGCTAAAGAATTTACGCCGGACCTAAACTCGCTAACGGGAGATTTGTTTGGACAGTTTTTAGAGACTAAAGTCAAAGCAGAAAACTCAAAACTACTTTCTTCGTTAGATGCTAACTTGAAGTTTATCGATTTTAATAAAATCAATTTTGACAAACTAAAAGCCCATCTTACATTTGAAAACGGAAAAGTAAGCCTAAAGCCCATCAATCTGAACTATCAGGATATTAAAGTGCAATTAGACGGAACGCACGGTTTTGATCAGAGTATTAACTATGGTGTTTTGTTTGATGTGCCTGCAAAATATCTAGGTGCAGAAGTCACAGGGCTTTTAGCAAACTTGAGTGGCAATCAAGCCAATACGATGGTAGTGCCAATCAAGGCTAATATTGTAGGTAGTTTTGACAACCCGAAAGTGCAAACGGATATGAAGCAGGTCATTACAAACCTTACGAATCAAATCATCGAAAAGCAAAAAGCTGATCTTATCAACAAAGGTAAGGATGCGCTAAAAGATGCCATCGGAAATAAAACAGGCAAAGACAGCTTGAATATTCCGACGACCAAACAAGAAATCGAGAAGAAAGTAGAAGAGAAAAAAGAAGAAGTCAAAAAAGATATCGAAAACAAAGCAAAAGACGCACTGAAAGATCTTTTTAAGGGCAATAAAAAGGAATAGATTTTATATTACCAATGATAAAACCTTATAAACTATAATGACAAGGCAGGAGCTAAGTTACAAGGTTTATAAGGTTTTTTTGGTATATAGATTGCCTTATAGATTATTAGTGGTTATCTAGTGAGACTAGCAAATTGATATTTATCTATTTAGGATATATATTTTAGGTATTAATGTTATTAGATTGTAAAGTATATTTTTTATATTTACGTAGTTTTTTAAGGAGCATAAATTAAAGGTTTAATGTGTTGATATTAGGTGGCTTGTGCTTCAAAACTAAATGTATTATATTCGAATGAAAAAACTCTCACTACTTTCTCTTGCCCTTGCACCTTGCTTGCTTTTAGCTCAAGAAAAATTTATTAGCCATTCAGTGTCAAAAGGGGAGACCTTATATCAAATCTCTAGAAAATACAACGTTAGAATAGGCGAGATAAGCCAACTGAATCCAGATCTAAACGCGGATTTGATTTACCCAGGCCAAATTATTCTGATTCCTAACCAACTAACTTCTCCGTTGCGCCCTCAAGAAAATGATACGGATTATACCTATCACGAAGTCGAGGCGGGGGAAACTAAATTTGGCTTGCAGCGAAAGTACGGAGTGTCAATTGCCGATTTAGAAAGAGACAACCCTCAAATTGTCACTATGCTTAGAGCAGGCGAGCGCATAAGGATTAGAAAATCACAAAGTGTTGTAGCTGTCACTCGTAGTGGGCGTCAGAATGAAGAGCCTTCGCACCAAGTGGTTGCAGGCGAAACCCTTTATGCTATTTCTAGGAAATATGCTATTAGCTTAGACCAACTCGTAGAGGCAAACAAAGGGAGATTGGGTGAGTTTTTACAGATAGGACAAATACTCATAATTCCTAAAGAGGCTGAAAGCATATCTCGTGCTATGTCTTCAGAGAACAAAAACATTCACATCGTTGAGCGCGGCGAAACCAAATACGGGCTCTCGAAGAGGTTCAATACCACAATTGCGACGCTTGAGCAACTTAATCCACATATCGTAAGTATGCTTAGGGCAGGAGATCAAATTGTTCTTCCAGAAGAGAATAATGCAGTTGCTAAAAAGCAAGAGCCAATTCAAAGCCTACAGCAGCAAGAAGTTGTCGTGAAAGAAGTGATGCCTGAGCCACAGCAAGTTATGCCGCAGGCAGAGGAGGAACAAACAGAAAAACCAGCAGCTATTAACCCTGAGAAGTCAGTTGCCCAATTTGCCGATTTGTCTAAGACTATTCAAGTAGGACAGACTAAAAAAGTGATGTTCCTACTGCCTTTTACATCAGCTGATTTTCAGAACTATCAAGATACAAATGTTGCCAAAGAAAGTGAAGTTTTTATGCAATTCTATTCTGGTGCGTTGACTGCACTTGATTCGATTAAGAAATTAGAGGTTAATATAGAATTGGAATTCGTAAATTCTACAATCGATATAAATTCAATCAAAAGACAATTTTCTATACATAAGCCCGATGTTATTATTGGCGCCTATCACTTGAATCAAATCATCGCTGATAATTCGGCACCATTTATTTATCCTTTTACAGATGATTTTGAGGTTAATTCCACTTCTTTTTATAGAGCGGTTCCGTCTATGCAGACAAAGGCAAAAAAACTCTTGGAGTATATCAACTCAAAAAACGGAAACCTCATTGTTATCAGTGATATCGAAAAAGCAACTGACAAAGAATTGATTGCTCAGGTCTCGCCTGAGGCTAAATTCGCACACCTTACAGATAAGACTAGTCCGGATGTTGATAATCTAAAGGCGTTATTGGATAAGAATAAGAAAAATTTTATACTTCTAAATACAGATAGAACAGCACTTTTTTTGAACCTAACAAATATTTTGCTGAACGAAGCAACTGATTATGACCTTCAGTTGGCTGTAGTGCAAGAAGTACCTAAAGAAGTTGCGCCGATTCGGTTGAGGTTGCTAAAAACCCTATATGTCGCTTTGGATGACCAAAATGAAGTTCCTCCGAGCTTCCATAAAAAACATCTCAAAGAGAATAAAAAGAAAATAACAACAGAAGTCCTAAAAGGTTTTGACATCACTTATGACGTATTGCTCAGAATGACTCAAACGGAAGAATTTGAACAAACTCTAGAGAAATATAAAACAAAACAAATCGAACTAGAATTTGATTATACAAAAGATAACAAAGGAAATTATAATAACACTGCTGTGCGCATCTTATATTACGATACGGACTCAGACACTAAAAAAACAAATTAGATACACAAAAAAACACTCTTAAACGACCGAACTGCCTTCATGAAACTACTCTCTCTAAAACACTTTGTGTTACACCTACTGATTTTTGTAAGTTCAGTAGGTGTTTTGGCTCAATGTCCGGATGTTATAAACGCTAATCAGTCTTTTTGCGATTTAGAGGCACCTACTATCGCTAGCCTCCAGGCAGTGGATAATGGCGGTGGAGTGGCATGGTATGCTACGCCAACGAGCACAATAGCCTTGTCTCCGGACACTTTACTTTTGAATGGGAATGTTTATTATGCCGATGATAGCTCAGGACAATGTGGTTTGCGCGCACAGGTTAGTGTAACAATCTATACGATGCCAAACGCACCTAGTTTTCAAGGGGTTTGTGCTAATGATAGTACTGAGGCGACAATTGCCGACCTTAGTGCAAACGGAAATGCTATTAAGTGGTATCTCACGCCTTCTGGAGGTGTGCCTTTAAGTTCAGATACCCAGCTTGTGAATAATATGATGTATTATGTAAGCCAAACCAATCCTCATACGGGTTGTGAGACTTCTAGACGTCCTGTTTTTGTGAGTATAATTATCTTAACCGCACCAGTAGGGACTCATGATCAGTGGTTTTGTTTAGATCCACAACAAACAGCGCCTACTCTAGCTGATATCGTGCTGAGCGGTAGTGTACATAATTGGTATAGCAGTGAGAATTCTGTCCTTCATCTTCCCCTATCAACGCCGCTTGTCGATGGATATACTTATTATGCCTCTTCGGTCGCAGGACCTTGTGAGAGTCAGAATAGATTAGCAGTAACGGTTCATCTAGAAGGTCCAAATGACGCCGGAGTTTCAGATTCACTGGAGCTGTGCCAAACAGATATTGTCCTATCGCCAAGCTTGAATTTGTTTGATTATCTGGGCGGAACACCTCAACAAACAGGTAGCTGGACTGGAGCATTCCAAATCACAAATGGATACTTAGGAACGATTGACTTGAGTCTTCTTATACCGGATACGCTATATACTTTTACATATACAGTCAATAGTTACAGCAGTTGCCCTGCTGAACAGGCAACTGTAGCAATTCGCATTATTCCCTCTGAATATATCGCGCAGAACAGCACTTTAGAACTTTGCAATACTGATGCGCAACTCTATGATTTGTTTGATTATCTAGGTGAACCACTAGGTGCTGGAGGTACTTGGTCACCTCTACTCTCAGGAGGCAATGGAATTTTCAATCCCGCTTTAGATAATTTTGGAGTGTATACGTATTCGTATAACGATGGATGTACAACTAGCACTGCTAGCGTCAACGTTACTGAAATTCCTACACTTGATGCTGGAACTGATGGCAGTTTGACGCTTTGTGCCAATGATACACAAACCTATGATTTGTTTGATTTTCTTGGCGGTACAC
>CAZRCB010000029.1:0-21169 GCA_964598455.1 uncultured Flavobacterium sp. | reverse complement strand
TACGATTCATTTAAAGAAGCCATTAATTTGGCTTCTTTTTTATCGGACAACAATGTTTATTTATATAACAGGTTAAATATTTGCTATAATTCTAACTCCCACTGAGCTCCGCTGATGTCAATCAATTTTATGGTTTGAATGTTATCTGGAGATAGACTGTCTAAACTAACACTAAAGTCAGCCTTTGCTCCCAAAGGGATTATAAGACTATGCTTGCCAGGTTTTATCTTAGCCACATAGTGATTCTTGATTTTATTTAATGGGTAATTAGCAAGCTCATTCATCCCAATTGATTTCAATACTCCGCCCTGCTTATCTAAGAGTTGAATTTCAATCAAGAACGATCCATATACATCAGCGCCTTCTACTCGATATAACTGAAAAGTAAGTTCATTTTGGGTAAGAATAGGATTAGAGATTTCAACTAAAGGTCGAACGGATTTATTGTGCAAAGTACCCCATACACCGCCATGGAAGATTTGGTTCGTCGCTAGCGTAACTCCGAATAAGAATATTGAAAATATCAACACCATATACTTTAGTTTTGATGCTGCTATGGGCAACATCCCTGAGCCTAACCAACTGAACCATTTTTTGGATGAGAGATTCAAGTTTCTCTTTATTATATAATAATCTAAAGAAAATGGACCACTACCTGTCAAAAATAGCGTGAATCCACTGGCTAACCCTAAAACTCCAATCTGCCACTCGTCTAAACATGTGGTGCCAATCCAACCAGAACCTAATAATATTCCTGAGGCTAACAAAAAGACACCTATACTCATGAGTCTCGTGAATAAACCAAATATGATAAATAAGCCAACAATTGCTTCGATAATTGTAAAAGCAATCATAGAAAGCTGTAAGGCTTCCGGGTTTAATACTAAGTATTCTATTATAGGCTTTATCCCAAGTGCATTAGGCAGGAAATGGTTGAATTTTTCTCCTATATATCCAGTTTCTTCTGGAATGAGTTTATTTTCTAAAATTAATCTACGCCAAAAGGCAGAGAAATAAGTCCAGCCGATTACTAGTCGTATTGATAATGTGAATAGCCCGGCAAGACTCCAAGCTTGATTTTTTTCTGTAAACATAAATAGATGATGATTTATAAGTTGAAGATGTGCAGTCGTTGATCACTAACTGCCCTATGTATATTATTTTGAATAGATAAGTTATATCAATCCTATTTTATAATTAATTAGAACAGATCGCCTGATATCATTCAAAATCAATGGATGATACAAAGAGTTTCTAAAATAAAATGGAAATAAATTTGGATGTATAACAGTGCTACTTGTCTTAGGTCAAGCCAAGTTTCATGCGCTTATAAAGAATATATTTGGCAGAATAATTATTCAGAATAGCCTGTGAGTCACTAGTGCTAGAAGTTACATCAGCCAGTTGTGTTAAGTCATACTCTTCTGTATGCTTTGTAGAAGGTAATACAGCTAGCGGGTTGATGTCAAAAGACATCTTTATATTTAACACAGCCGAGTTCTCCGTAGCTGACAGTGCTTTGCATTCAGAATTTTGTTTTAGGCTAAACGTCCTACTTGAGGGTTTTGTATAGTCGATACTCACCGTGTTTAGCGCAACTTCCTTGACAGAGCAAGGTGCAAGAGAAAACAGGATTAAAAACACCACTAGGATGCTTTTCATAAAATGACTATGTTGTTTCTGATACATTAATGCAAAGATAGACATTAAATCCCCAAAACAGAAATCCCGCCTGTGCCGAGAAGAAATTACTATAGGGTTTAGTCAGAACCGTTAGACTTAAAATAATTGTGGATATAATTGTCTTTTTATATAAAAAACACTAATTTTGAATGAGTCTAAACACCTGATTCAGAATTGAATAATCCGCCAATAGATGTTTTATCTAATTAACCCTATAAAAAATAGAAATCATGAAAAACAACGAAATGTATCCACCTGCAACGAACGAAAACGCAAAGAAAAAAGCCGATTTGGCACCTCTTCAGATTGATGCTTGGAGAAATTTTAGTCGAGCAGTCTTTAAAGAAGGTGCCTTAGACGAAAAGACCAAACAGCTAATTGCAGTTGCCGTTGCCCACGTGACTCAATGTCCGTATTGTATTAAGAGTCATGTGCCACAAGCGATGAAAAAAGGCGCTACTCAAGAGGAGATAATGGAGGCTATTTGGGTTGCATCAGAAATGCGCGCAGGAGCTGCATATGCCCACGCTACTATTGCTATGGAGGCAATGGATGAGTTGGATAAAAAATAATAGCCTACATATACAAGACTAAGACACGTAGAGCGCTGAATAGTGAATTTATATGTCGAACATAAAAACTAGTTATGATGAGTGGATTTATAATCAAGCGTATCTATGAACCCTATGAAATCCAAGACGGCTATCGCGTGTTGGTAGATAAGTTATGGCCTAGAGGAATCAGCAGAGAAAAAGCAAGACTAGACCGATGGAGCAGAGAGCTCGCTCCGTCAACTGAACTCAGAAAATGGTTTGACCATATCGATGAGCGCTTCGATCAGTTTGCTAGAAGCTATAAGAAAGAACTCGAAGAACATCTCGAAGAGCTAAACGAACTAAAAGAAATTGCTGCGCACAAACAAGTCTGTCTGCTCTATGGCGCGAAGAATGATACTCATAATCAGGCAGTAGTTTTGAAGTCAGTTTTGGAGAATTTATAGGCTTATAGTTTTATAACTAGCTCAAAGCCTTAGTTTATGAAAATGTGTTACCTTTGAAAAATAATTCACTAACGAATTAACAGCCTCTAAACGGTTTACAATTTTCTGTACACTTCACAAAATCAATGGATAAAGTAAAAGCAAAAAAACATCTCGGGCAGCACTTTCTCAACGACGAGAATATCGCACAAAAAATAGCAGACTCTCTTTCGTATGAAGGATATGATAAAATTTTAGAAATAGGTCCTGGAATGGGCGTTTTGACGAAATATTTGCTTGAGAAACCAATAGAAACCTATGTTATCGAAATTGACAAAGAGTCAGTCGAGTATTTGGGAAACCATTATCCAAAGCTAAAGAACCATATCATTTCTGAGGATTTCTTAAAATATGACATGCGCGATGTGTTTGGCAAAGAGCCGCTAGCGATTATAGGTAACTTTCCGTATAATATTTCTTCTCAGATTGTTTTTAGGGCTTTAGATCTCAGAGAGCAGGTTGTCGAGTTTTCAGGGATGTTTCAGAAAGAAGTAGCCGAACGCATTTGTGAATCCAAGGGCTCTAAAACCTATGGGATTTTGTCTGTGTTGGTACAGGCTTTTTATGATGCGAAATATTTATTTACAGTCTCAGAAAATGTCTTTACTCCACCACCAAAGGTGAAGTCAGGAGTTTTGAGGCTTACCCGAAAGGAAAACTTCCATTTGCCTTGCAACGAAAAGATGTTTTTTAACGTAGTAAAAACAGCTTTCAACCAAAGGCGAAAAACACTTAGAAATAGTCTGAAACCAATCGGTGTTCCTGAGGAATTAAGAGATGACAAAATATTTGACCTCAGGCCAGAGCAATTGTCTGTAGATGATTTTATTAGAATAACTGGAATGCTAGAAAAATAGACATAAAGGTTTATAAAGTCAATAACCCGTTCTTATAAGACAAAAGAATCGACTATCTTTGTAAGGTTTTTTAAAAGAGAAAATATGGGATTCAAAATCAGCGATGAACTTATCAAAAGTGTTCAATCAAGTATTGAGAGCAAAAACGATAAGGAATTGGAGTTCTTGCTCCAAGACGTCCATCATGCTGATATTGCCGAAATTCTCGAAGAACTAGAGTTCCACGAAGCTATCTATTTGTTTAAGATAATGGATAGTGAAACCACCTCTGAGGTACTTCTCGAAATTGATGAGGAACTGAGAGAAGAAATCTTTTCTAAGCTATCCGCTAAAGAAATCGCTGAAGAGCTTGATGAGATGGACACCGATGATGCTGCAGATATTATTGCAGAGTTATCAGACCGTCTAAAGCACGAAGTTATCTCTGAACTTGAAGATGCAGAACACGCACGTGACATCGTCGAGTTATTGCGTTACGATGAGGATACTGCCGGAGGGTTGATGGGAAAGGAACTCGTTAAGGTTAACGAAAATTGGAATGTGCTAAGATGTGTCGTGGAGATGCGAAAGCAGGCAGAGCACGTTACTCGAGTACATTCGATTTATGTTGTTGACGACCAAGACAGGCTCAAAGGGCGCCTATCACTAAAAGACTTATTGACTAGTCCCACCAAAGCCCATATCAAAGATGTGTATATCCCACATGTTGATTATGTCCGCGTAGATACCAAAAACACCGAGGTTGCTAGAATCATGCAGAAGTATGACCTTGAGGCAATTCCGGTTGTTGATGAACTAAATAGGCTTGTAGGACGTATTACTATTGATGATATTCTTGACGTAATTACTGATGAGGCGGATAAGGACTACCAATTACAGGCGGGTATTTCACAAGATGTTGAAGCAGATGACAGCATCATGCTACTCACCAAAGCGCGATTGCCGTGGCTTATCCTAGCTCTTTTCGGTGGATTTATTACTGTAAAAGTGATGGGTTCGTTTGATGGTGCTCTCAATGAGCATGGCAATTTGTTTTTCTTTACACCACTTATTGCCGCTATGGCAGGAAACGTGGGCGTACAATCCTCAGCTATTGTGGTCAAAGGTATTGCCAACGGAACTCTGAGCGGAACAATCTGGAAGAGAATCCTAAAAGAACTTTCTCTAAGCTTGCTCAACGGAGTTATTTTAGCGCTGATATTACTAATCGGTAGTTACTTCTTATTAGGAATTGATTTCCTAACAGGAATTACCGTAACTATATCCTTAGTCTCGGTGTTGGTAATCGCTTCATTTATAGGTACTTTTGTCCCTATTACACTTAATAAATATGGCATTGACCCCGCTTTAGCGACAGGTCCATTTATAACCACAAGTAATGATATTTGTGGGATTTTAATCTACTTTTCGATAGCTAAGCTAATCTTAGGATTTTAGACTATCCCTTTTTTAAATTTTATGGAAAAAGACAATATTATTTTCGGAATCCGAGCAGTTATCGAAGCCATCAACTCAGGTGTGGCAGTCGATAAAGTATTTGTGCAGAAAGAAGCTCAAGGTACATTGATGAGAGAACTTATGGGAACGCTCAAAGCATCAAACCTTACTTATAGTTATGTTCCGGTTGAAAAGCTTAACAGACATACTACTAACAATCACCAAGGCGTCGTGGCTACTATCGCTCCAATAAAATTCTATAAAATAGAGGATTTGGTAGAACAAGCCTTTTCGGTTACGGATAAACCTCTTTTCTTAATTCTAGATGGTATTTCTGATGCAAGAAACTTTGGTGCGATTATCAGAACAGCTGAATGTTCAGGTGTAAATGGAATTATTATTGCTAAAAATGGTGCTGCCCCTGTAAATGGAGATACGGTCAAAACCTCTGCAGGAGCTGTGTTTAATATTCCAATCTGTAAGGTAGATCACGTCAAAGATGCAGTTTTTTTTCTAATATCTTCTGATGTGTCAATTGTTGCTGCTACAGAGAAAACGGACAAAAATATTTATGATATTGACTTTAACAAAGCTATTGCTATAATTATGGGCTCAGAAGACAAAGGAGTCAATCCGTCTGTCTTAAAAATAGTAGACGACAAAGCAAAATTGCCTATGTACGGATCTATTTCGTCATTAAATGTATCTGTTGCCTGTGGTGCATTCTTGTATGAAGCCGTAAGACAAAGATTGTAAACATCAGTTTTTTTAACAGGTTAGTGCTATTGTTACAATGCTGACTTTTGTATTTGGGATTTTGAGCAATGCTTTTGCGCACTGTTCGATGGTTGTGCCAGTAGTTAGTACATCATCAACTAGCAAGAAGTGCTTGTTAGTGTCTTCTTCAGTATAGTTAACATCAAAAACATCCTTAATTACAGAGGTTCTGCTTAAAAAGTTTTTTTTGGCTTGTGATTTCATATTTGATGTTTTGAACAGGACATCGTAATTTATAGGAATACCTAGTCCGCTTGAGAGAGATTCACAAAAAGTAAACACTTGATTGTAGCCTCTCTTTCTCAGTCTTTTTTTGTGTAGAGGCACAGGAATAATAACATCAATACCTTGAATCTTATCTTTGATAATCTCGGCATACCATTTTCCTAAGAAGTCTCCAGCATCTTGATTGCCTTTGTATTTGAGCTTATGAATAATCTCCTGGACAATTCCTCCTTTCTCATAGACTAGCATACTCATCACTTGCTCGACATCGACTTTCCCGGCTAGTCTGTAATAGGCGTCATTCTCTATACTCAGGTGATGTGTAGTAAGAGGCAGCTGATGTCGACAATCTGTACATAAGACCATTTCTCCAGTTTGTAAAAGCGAGTTACAACCCAGGCAGGTTTCAGGATAAAGTAAGTTTATAAGATCTTTTATCACGGTAAATTATGGGTTTAATTGTCATTGAAATACGCCTATTCTTTGTTTTTTGTGTCCATCATAATTGTTACTGGTCCGTCATTGATAAGACTCACTTTCATATCAGCGCCAAATTCTCCAGTTTGAATACTTTTGCCTAAATTTTCTTCTAATTGCTGAATAAATTTCTCATACATCGGAACTGCAAAATCAGGTTTTGCTGCTTTGATGTAGGAAGGTCTATTTCCTTTTTTGGTCGAAGCGTGCAAAGTAAACTGACTTACGACCAGTATGTTTCCATCTGCATCCAAAATCGATTTATTCATCACCATTTCGGCATCAGGAAAAATCCTCAGATTGACAATCTTTTGACAAAGCCATTTGATGTCTTCCTGAGTATCTGCATCTTCAATTCCCAATAAAATAAGCAGTCCGCTATTGATGGATGACTTTATTTTTCCCTCTATAGTGACCGATGCTTCTGAAACTCGTTGTATGACCACGCGCATTTAGTTCTATTTTTAGTATTTCGACAGGTCTAATTTACAGCTAAATCTATATTTAAACCAAAAAAAAGCTGCCCTTTTACAGACAGCTTTTTTGCAAAGTTTGTTTTATGTCCGCATAAAGTAGATTAGTCTTCTTCTGTAATTTCTGATTTATTTTCAGTAGCATCCATATTCTGAGTAGTAATTTCTACTTCCATTACTTCGACTCTCTCTGTTTCTACAGGAACAGTTGGCGTAGTCAGAGCATGTCCACCTAAGATAGGAGCGATAACAAGTCCAATCAAACACGTAAGTTTAATCAAGATATTCATCGAAGGTCCTGAAGTATCTTTGAATGGATCTCCAACGGTATCTCCGGTTACTGCAGCTTTGTGTGCTTCAGAGCCTTTATAAGTCATTTCTCCGTTAATCTCAACGCCTGCTTCAAATGATTTTTTAGCATTATCCCAGGCACCTCCAGCATTGTTTTGGAAGATAGCCCAGATAACCCCTGAAACCGTAACTCCAGCCATATATGCGCCTAGTGCCTCAGAACCCATTACGAATCCGATAATGATTGGTGTAACGATGGTCATAGCTCCCGGAAGCATCATTTCTCTAAGTGCTGCTTTGGTCGAAATATCGACACATTTACCGTACTCGGGTTGTGCGGTTCCTTCCATAATTCCAGGGATTTCTCTAAACTGACGACGCACTTCCTCAACCATTTCCATAGCTGCTTTACCTACTGATTTCATCGCTAGCGCCGAAAATACTACAGGAATCATTCCTCCTATAAACAGCGCAGCCAATACATCAGCTTTAAAAATATTAATTCCGTCAATTCCTGTGAAGGTGACATAAGCAGCAAAAAGCGCCAAGGCAGTAAGTGCAGCAGAAGCGATTGCAAATCCTTTTCCTACAGCTGCGGTGGTATTACCTACAGAGTCTAAAACATCAGTGCGTTGACGTACTTCTTTTGGCAATTCGCTCATCTCAGCAATTCCGCCAGCATTGTCAGCAATAGGTCCAAAAGCATCAATAGCGAGTTGCATAGCAGTGGTAGCCATCATAGCAGATGCAGCAATCGCCACTCCGTAGAAGCCTGCTAGCTCGTATGAAGCCCAAATAGCGATAGCAAATAATATTACTGATGAAAAAGTAGAAATCATACCTGTGGCTAATCCGGCGATAATATTAGTTCCTGCTCCGGTAGATGAACTTTTGACGATGTTGAGCACTGGTTTTTTGCCCAACCCGGTATAGTATTCTGTAAAGGCTGAAATAAATCCACCTACAGCCAGACCGACTAGAGTAGCAAAGAAAACGTTGTTTCTAGGTATTTCTTTATACCCCTCACCAAAGAACTTCATATTGATGGCCTCAGGCAACATATATTGAATTAAGAACCAACACGAAATGATGGTCAATAGGATTGAGGTCCAATTTCCGATGTTTAGTGCTGTTTGCACCTGTGCTTCTTTAGCATTATCATTTTTTATTTTCACGAAGAGCGTTCCGATAATTGACGCAAAGATTCCTACTCCTGCAATGACAATAGGAAGTAGGATTGGGCCCATTCCGTTGAAGCTCTCTAGAACTTGTCCTTGGTCAGCCATATCTTTGATGATATAGTTTCCGAGTACCATCGAGGCTAATACAGTTGCTACATACGACCCAAAAAGGTCAGCTCCCATACCTGCAACGTCTCCTACGTTATCACCCACGTTATCCGCAATAGTAGCTGGATTGCGGGGGTCATCTTCAGGAATTCCCGCTTCTACTTTACCTACTAAATCTGCTCCTACGTCAGCAGCTTTGGTATAAATACCTCCACCCACACGAGCAAAGAGTGCAATTGATTCCGCTCCTAATGAGAATCCAGCTAGGGCTTCGAGTACGACTAACATCTCTGAATAGAAATCACCACCCTCTGTGATAAACATTTTAATAAATATCAGAAAGAAGATACTCAGTCCTAAAACAGCAAGACCAGCTACTCCTAGTCCCATAACTGTTCCGCCAGCAAAAGATACTTTTAAGGCTTGAGGAAGACTTGTTCTAGCGGCTTGGGTAGTTCTCACGTTGGCTTTGGTTGCAATTCGCATTCCGATATTTCCTGCAATAGCTGAAAAAATTGCTCCAAAGATAAAGGCTATTACGATGAGCCAATGTGTGGTTGGAACATAGATAGAAATCCCGAACAAGGCGATTGATGCAATGATAACAAAAATGACTAATACTTGGTATTCAGCCTTCAGAAATGCCATAGCTCCTTCTTGGATACTTCTTGAGATGCTTTGCATTTTGTCGGTTCCTGCGTCTTGCTTATTGACCCAAGACGACTTACTGCCCATATAGGCTAAGCCTAGAATAGCCAAAATAATTGGCAAGTAAATAATGATCTGTTCCATGTGGTTTTAAGTTTTTGGTTAGTTTTGGTTATATAATGAGTTTACGAATTTATAAATTATTTAACAATATAACAAGTGTTGAAAATACTGATATTTGATAAATGTGTAAAAAAGGGAGTTTCAATGCTTCGTTTTTGAAAACTTATATATTCCAAACAAAATCACAAGGAAAGTACAAGCTATAAGATTTACGTATAAAGTTTTTAGTTTTAATGATTTTTGTATTTTGACAAATATTAATTTGTAACTTGCCTGTGTCTTGTTTGTTTTTTAAGACGTTTGATAATCAGTGGTTTATGTTCATAAATAACATGTCAAAACAGCATAACCAATTAACCACATAACAATTCGCCCACCCAAATGACTTTAATGAAAAAGATTTCTTTTCAAGCTTTTATAAAATTTTCAACTACTGCACTATTGCTATATATGCTTGCTTTCTCCACTAACGGATTCAGCCAAGAAATTGCCTTAGTAAAATATTCAGGCGGTGGTGATTGGTATGCAAATCCTACTTCGTTGCCAAACTTGATTAAGTTTTGCAACCAAAACATCGGAACTAAATTAGAAACTAAGCCTGTTACGGTTGAGTTGTCGAGTTCGTCGTTGTTTTTATATCCGTTTATTCACATCACAGGACACGGGAATATTGTCTTCACCGATGCTGAAATCAGAAACTTACGCACTTATCTTTTGGGCGGAGGTTTCCTTCATATAGATGATAATTACGGATTAGATCAATACATACGAAGAGAAATAAAAAGAGTATTCCCTGAATTGGATTTTATCGAAATAAGCAAAGATCACAGTGTTTTTAAGGCTCCTTTTGCATTCCCTGCAGGCTTGCCTAAAATCCACGAACACGATAATAAACCACCACAGGCTTTTGGTTTATTCAAGGACGGAAAACTGATTTGTTTGTACACCTATGAATCAGATTTAGGAAACGGATGGGAAGATCCAGAGGTGCATAATGATCCTAAAGAAGTGAGAGAGAAGGCGCTGCGAATGGGTGCTAACATTATTAATTATGTTTTTAAGCACTAGTTTAGTAACGATTAGGTAACATTAACTTAACAGTAAAATCCAATTAAATGGATTTTTTAAAATACCTTTGCCTCGAATTTAAACCTAACCTAAAATGGCATTTGTATTAAACGACATTTTTCAGTTTTTAACGCCGAAAGACAAGAAATTCTTTCCGTTATTCGAACAAGCTACTGCTGAACTAGTAGAATTGGCTTCAACTCTTAATGAGGCAGTTAATATGCCCAAAGATCAGCGAGAAAATCATTTCAAGAAAATCGATCAGTTAGAAGCATCGATTGACGTCATTACTCATAAGGTTAACATTGAGTTAAGCAGAAACTTTTTGACTCCATTTGATCGTGAGGATATTCACTCATTGATGAAGTCCATTGATGATGTGACGGATTTTTTACATGGCTCAGCCAGTAGAATGAAGATGTATCAGGTCGAGAAAATTACCAAATCAATCAGAAAACTTACAGAGATTAATCTTGAGGCTTGTTTGCTTATCCAGAGAGCTGTAACGGATCTGAAGGAGCATAATGACCTAAAGAGAATTACGGTCGCTTGTAAGAAAATATCAAAATTAGAGAGCAAAGCCGATGTGGTTTTTGATAATGCTGTAATGGATATTTTTGAGAATGAAACTGACGCAATAAAAATCATTAAATATAAAGAGGTATTGACCGCTCTAGAAGATGCTTCAGATAAATGCAAGGATGTCGCCAATGTTTTGGAGACTATTGTTGTAAAATATTCTTAAACAGAAATTAAAAAACACTTCAGATGGATAGCTTTACACTGCTTGTCATAGTTATAGTTCTTGCTTTTATTTTTGATTATATTAACGGGTTTCACGATGCAGCAAATGCAATTGCCACTATTGTTGCGACGAGAGTTTTGACTCCGTTTCAAGCAGTATTATGGGCTGCATTCTTTAACTTCATGGCCTATTTCATCATTATATTTACTACGGGTGAATTTAATGTCGGAAATACGATTGCCAAAACCGTCATGGAGGACTTCATTTCGATGGAAGTAATTCTAGCAGGACTTATAGCTGCAATTTTTTGGAACTTACTTACTTGGAAATTTGGAATTCCTTCGTCCTCTTCACATACACTTATCGGAGGGTTCATGGGGGCTGCTTTAACGCACGCTTATATCGTAACTGGTGGAGACTGGGACATCATTATAAATGGTGTAATTAACGCGAAACCTATCATTAAGATAGTTTTATTTATATTCCTTGCTCCCGCTATTGGTTTTTTCATAGCTCACTTGCTTACTGTACTAATTATGTGGATTTGCAGAAAAACTACACCACATAAGGCTGATGTATGGTTCAGGAAATTACAGTTAGTGTCTTCAGCGCTATTTAGTTTGGGTCACGGAGCAAACGATGCTCAGAAAGTAATGGGTATTATTGGAGCAGCTGTGATTGCTTATCATCTAGGACTTGGACCGGATGATGTGTATTATACATTACAAGCGACAACAGAAAAAACATTACAAGAGGTAAGATTCTCTTATTTCGTTGAACACTACTATTGGGTTCCTGTTACGTCATTCATAATAATTGGGCTTGGAACTATGAGTGGAGGATGGAAAATCGTTAAGACAATGGGATCTAAGATTACTAAAGTGTCCTCACTAGAGGGAGTAAGTGCTGAGTCAGCAGGTGCTATTACACTTTTCATCTCTGAGCACTTCGGTATACCGGTTTCGACTACACACACAATTACAGGGAGTATCATTGGGGTAGGAGCTACTAAAAGAGTTTCTGCTGTGCGATGGGGAGTAACCATTAAACTACTTTGGGCGTGGGTTCTTACGATTCCTGTTTCAGGTTTAGTAGCATGTTTAGTCTATATACTCGTAAATATGTTCTAAAATGCATAACTAGATAGTTTTAGAAAACAACTATATATTATATATCAATAAAGGGTGAGTAGATGAATTTCTGCTCGCCCTTTTTCTTTTTGCGTCAATGTTAACCCTTGATTTTATCATAAATGAATATGTCTTGTGTCTATGATATTCGAACGTGCTCGACAACTACTGTTAAGAATATTCTAGAATGAATCTTTATGTCAACGAGCTTATGAGCATTACATTTTTTTGTGTGATCAAAACCTAGTCATTTAGCTTATGTTGAATAATATTTTGTCTGCCAAGTTGTCATATTTACTTGGAATTATAGTATATTTGCAACTCGAATAACAGTAAGGAGCATACAGCAATGGAAAAGATTATTGACGAAAACAAACAAGGAACAAGCCTTGTGTTGCAACAAAAAGAACAAAATACCAAAAAGCTTTTTATCGAAAGCTACGGCTGTCAGATGAATTTTTCTGATAGTGAGGTAGTAGCTTCAATTTTGTCAAACGAAGGCTATAATACGACTCAGATATTAGAGGAAGCAGACCTAGTACTCATAAACACCTGTTCAATCAGAGACAAAGCAGAGCAGACGGTCAGAAAGCGTTTAGAGAAATTCAACGCTGTAAAGAGAACCAATCCAGGTTTTAGAGTTGGTGTCTTAGGCTGTATGGCAGAACGCTTAAAGGCTAAATTCTTAGAAGAAGAAAAGATAGTGGATATGGTTGTTGGACCAGACGCCTATAAAGACTTGCCTAATTTATTGAAAGAAGTTGAAGAAGGACGTGATGCTATCAACGTGATTCTGTCAAAAGACGAAACCTATGCCGATATCTCACCAGTGCGACTGAATACCAATGGAGTTACTGCTTTTGTAAGTATAACTAGAGGTTGTGACAATATGTGTACCTTCTGTGTCGTCCCATTCACTAGAGGACGTGAACGAAGCAGAGAGCCACAAAGTATCATCAAAGAAATTCGAGATTTAGCAGAGAGTGGCTACAAAGAAGTCACATTACTTGGACAAAATGTTGACAGCTATTTGTGGTATGGAGGTGGCCTCAAAAAAGACTTTAATAAAGCTAGCGAAATTCAAAAAGCAACAGCTGTTGATTTTGCACAACTTCTTGAGATGTGTGCAATAGCTTTTCCGAAAATGCGCTTTAGATTCTCAACCTCAAACCCGCAGGATATGCATGTCGAGGTGCTCGAGGTAATTGCGAAATATGACAACGTTTGCAAATATATTCACTTACCTGTGCAATCAGGAAGCACTAGAATACTCAAAGAGATGAATCGTCAGCATACTCGCGAAGAGTATATGGCGCTTATAGATACTATCAGAAAGATAATCCCTGACTGTTCTATATCTCAAGATATTATTGCAGGCTTCCCTACCGAAACAGAAGAAGATCACCAAGATACTTTGTCACTTATTGAATATGTTCAGTATGATTTTGGGTATATGTTCGCCTATTCAGAAAGACCTGGAACCTTGGCTGAACGTAAACTAAAAGACGATGTTCCTGAAGAAGTAAAATTGCGAAGATTACAGGAAATAATCGACTTACAGCAAGAAATAGCACTCAAAAGAACTAGACGTTTCTTAGGGCAGACCGTTGAAGTATTGATCGAGAAAGATTCAAAAAAATCAGACTTGCATTGGTCCGGTAGAAACTCTCAAAATACAACAGTAGTTTTTCCAAAAGAACACTATAAAGCAGGTGATTTTGTCTTAGTAAAGGTTCTCGACTGTACGAGTTCGACCCTTATCGGAGAGGCAGTAGCGTATTCTGAGATGAATTAGAGTGAGCAAAAATTTGAAGTAAATGATTTTTTTTAGTCTCAAGTATAATTTAATACAGCTACAAGGCATAGACTTGAAGATAGAGTAAGGTGCTTTTGAAGAATCAGAATTCAGATTACAAAAAGTTAAATGAGAATTTTTTTTTTTATTTCATGCCTACATAAAAAACATTTCAAAGGAAACAAATTTCAATCAAAGAATCTATCCTCTAAACTAGAACAGCCTGAAGCTTGAAACCTTAAACAATCTCATGGAAAACATACAAGCAATAAAACAGCGATTTGAAATTATTGGAAATAATCCGAAGCTCAATCGTGCAATCGAAAAAGCAATACAAGTAGCACCTACAGACATCTCTGTCCTGGTGACTGGTGAAAGCGGTGTGGGTAAAGAGAGCATTCCGAAGATTATACATTCATTATCACACCGAAAACACGGAAAATATATAGCGGTAAACTGCGGCGCTATTCCTGAAGGAACCATTGATAGCGAGCTTTTTGGTCACGAGAAAGGAGCTTTTACGGGAGCAACAAGTACACGTGAAGGTTATTTTGAGGTAGCAGACGGAGGTACAATTTTTTTAGATGAAGTAGGAGAGTTGCCCTTGACAACCCAAGTGCGTTTGCTACGCGTGTTAGAAAATGGTGAGTTCTTAAAAGTGGGCTCTTCAAAAGTACAAAAAACCGATGTAAGGATCGTCGCAGCTACTAATGTGGAGATGCAGCAGGCTATCGAAAAAGGACGATTTAGAGAAGATCTATATTATCGTCTAAGTACTGTAGAGATTGGATTGCCACCGTTGCGCGAACGCAAAGAAGACATACATTTATTGTTTAGGAAATTCTCTTCAGATTTTGCGCATAAATACAAAATGCCTCCCATTCGGCTTGAAGATAACGCCATACAGTTTCTAGAAAAGTATAGATGGAATGGAAATATTCGTCAACTCAGAAACGTTGCGGAACAAATATCGGTTTTAGAAACCAATAGAGTGATTTCAGCCCAAGCTTTGATGGCCTATTTACCTGCAGAATCAAGCAACCTGCCTTCAGTCGTAGGAGGACGAAAATCAGAAAGCGATTTTTCGTCAGAGAGAGAAATTATGTATAAAATCCTCTTTGATATGAAGAGCGATCTGAACGACTTAAAAAAACTTACTTTAGAACTGATGCAAACATCAGGAGCAAAAGTACAACAAGAGAATTCTAATCTCATCAAAAGGATTTATGGACAACCTGATTCAGAAATCTCTATTGAGCAATCACATCCAGCTATTCCTATGCAAACAGGTGTTGAGGAGGAATTTGAGGTAGAGGAGGAAGGGAATTATCTCTTTACAGAAGCTATCGAAGAGGAAGAAACGCTGAGTCTAGAGGCAAAAGAAATCGAGCTTATAAAGAAATCGTTGGAGAGAAATAAAGGCAAGAGAAAAGCAGCAGCTGAGGAGCTCGGTATCTCCGAAAGAACACTCTACAGAAAAATCAAACAATTTGACCTGTAATATTAGAAATTAACCATACGCATAAATGAAACAAACTAAATATATAATTGTGCTGCTGTTGATTCTCAGTCTTAGCTCTTGTAAGTATTATAACTTTACTGGAACTGGAAGAATCGACGCAAGCAGTTTTCAAGTCAATTATTTCCAGAATAACGCGGAATTGATAGAGCCTGGAATTGAACGTACCTTTACAATAGCGCTACAAGATTTGATTCAGGGTCAGACCAGCTTGACTTTGACCAATTCCGGAGGAGATTTGGTTTATGAAGGTGAAATTGTAACCTATAGAATTGCTCCGATGACCGCTACAGCAGATCAAAGAGCCGCTCAAAACCGACTTACGATTTCTGTCCGTGTACGCTTTGTCAATAATAGAAACCAAGATGATAGTTTTGAGAAAACCTTCTCTCATTACTATGATTACACCGGAACAGAACAACTAGTAGGTTCGCAATTAACCGCTGCTTTAGAAGCTATTTATGAGCGTATTACTCAGGATATCTTTAACGAATCATTGGCAAAATGGTAAGTCTAGATAATTGTGTATAAAAATGATTTCTAAATTCTCAAAAATGTATATTTGTAATTCTGAGCCTCTTAATACTTAAATGACTACAACTGATTTTACATACTTACTGAATCACCCGGATGCGATTACCGAGCAACAGACAATGGAGCTTGAGCGTATTCTGTCAGAGTTTCCGTATTTTCAGAGTGCTCGGGCGTTACTTCTGAAGGGTTTGTATAATCAGAACAGCTTTATGTATAATTTAAAACTCAAAAAAACAGCTGCCACCACTACGGATAGAGCGGTACTTTTTGAGTTTATTACCTCAGATACTTTTGTAGGAGAATCAAAATCGCCGTTTAAGAAAAACCAAATCAATCTTCATGATATTGTTGTGGTTGATACTGAGGTGGTTTCTCCGAAATGGGTTACTACTGAAGAGAAAAGACAACAGTCAGTATTAAGTAGTATAGATTCTGCTAATAAGCAAGACCTAAATCAAACTAACGATTCGGTCTCAGATACTCTTAACACATCAATACCTCACCTAGAATCACAAGCGATAGAGAAATCAAAACCGGCTCAAGAACAGCTTGAAATTGGTAAACCTTTAGAGTTTTCACAAAATGACACCCACTCATTCCAGGAATGGTTGCAGCTTACTAGACTAAAACCTATCGCTAGAGGATCGTCGTCTGAAAATGTAGATGCTGAAAAAACAGAAGGAAAAGCAGAGATATCTGATGAAAGACAGAGAAAAATTGCGATAATAGATAAATTTATTGAGGTAAACCCGAAAATCATACCGGATAAAAATGCTCCAATAGCACCCGTTATCGAACTACAACCCATTGATAACTCAACATTAATGACCGAAACTTTAGCAAAAGTTTATCTCGAACAAAAAAAATATCAGAAAGCAATTGACGCTTATGAGATATTAATTTTGAAATATCCAGAAAAAAGTGTTTTCTTTGCAGACCGAATTGAAAATATCAAGAAGTTACAACAAAATAATATTTAGATAATGAGTTTTACCATATTTTTAGTTTTAATAACTATCGTTTGTTTTTTACTTGTAGTAGTAATTATGGTGCAAAACCCTAAAGGTGGAGGTTTGTCTTCAACTTTTGGTGGTGGAGTATCTATCGGAGGTGGAGGAGTGAAGAAAACAACCGACTTCTTGGATAAAAGTACTTGGGTTTTAGGAATTGCCTTAATCGTACTAATTCTTCTTTCAGGTCTTGCTTTTCAAGGAGGTTCTGGAGATTCAAAAATCTATGATCAGAATGTAGCGCCTGCACCAATAGAAAATCTTCCAACCGCACCTACAACTGACACTGTTCCTACTGAGGAACCAGCCAACTAATATAATTTATAACATACAAATTAAACAAAATGTCAGCATCACTATGATGCTGACATTTTTTTTGTGCAAAAATGTCAGTTTTTAGACTATGGCACATTTTATGAAACCTAGCTACGCATATAAATAACACACATTTTTAAACCCTAAATAAAATTCAAAATTATGGCGTTAAACATTAAACCTTTAGCAGATAGAGTTCTTATCGAACCTATGGCTGCAGAAACACAAACTGCTTCGGGTATTTTTATTCCTGACACGGCAAAAGAAAAACCTCAAAGAGGAACTGTTGTGGCGGTCGGTAATGGTAAAAAAGATGAGCCGATGACCGTGAAAGTGGGTGACGTTGTTCTCTACGGAAAATATGCAGGTTCAGAATTAAAACTTGAAGGCAAAGATTATCTAATTATGAGAGAAGATGACATTCTAGCGATTGTCTAAAGTATTCTCTAGTAAACAGTAAGAAATAAATTAGAATCAAAAAAATTAAAAGAAAATGGCAAAAGAAATAAAATTTGATGTAGAAGCACGCGACGGATTAAGACGCGGTGTGGATGCTTTAGCAAATGCAGTTAAGGTTACCTTAGGTCCAAAAGGGCGCAACGTAATTATCGGTAAATCATTTGGAGCACCAGTAGTAACTAAAGACGGAGTGTCAGTTGCAAAAGAAATTGAACTAGAAGACGCGCTTGAAAATATGGGCGCTCAGATGGTCAAAGAAGTAGCTTCAAAGACCAACGACTTGGCTGGTGACGGAACAACCACTGCAACGGTACTAGCACAAGCTATCGTTAAAGAAGGCTTGAAGAACGTTGCCGCAGGTGCTAATCCGATGGATCTGAAAAGAGGGATTGATAAAGCTGTAGAAGCTATAGTGGCTGATTTGGCAAAACAATCTCAAGAGGTGGGTTCATCAATAGAAAAAATAAAACAAATTGCATCTATTTCTGCTAATAACGATGACTTAATTGGCGAACTAATTGCCGAAGCATTCGGTAAAGTAGGAAAAGAAGGGGTCATAACTGTTGAAGAGGCCAAAGGAACAGATACGTATGTTGATGTAGTTGAAGGAATGCAGTTTGACAGAGGATATCTTTCGCCTTATTTTGTAACTAATCCAGAAAAAATGGAAGCTGAGTTAGAGAGTCCATATATTTTGTTGTATGACAAAAAAATCTCTTCTCTAAAAGAATTACTTCCGGTATTAGAGCCAGTTGCTCAATCAGGAAAGCCACTTTTGATTATTGCTGAAGATGTAGATGGTGAAGCGCTATCGACCTTGGTAGTAAATAAACTAAGAGGAGCTTTGAAAATCGCTGCTGTTAAAGCACCAGGTTTCGGAGATAGACGCAAAGCTATGTTAGAAGATATCGCAATTCTAACGGGAGGAACAGTGATTTCAGAGGAAAGCGGACATACGCTAGAGAACGCTACGCTTGAGTCTTTAGGTACGGCTGAGAAAATAACTATTGACAAAGACAATACGACTATCGTTAACGGAGCTGGTGAGGCAGAGCTTATTAAAAATAGAGTAAACCAAATCAAAGCTCAGATGGAAACGACAACTTCTGACTATGACAAAGAAAAACTTCAAGAAAGACTAGCCAAACTAGCTGGTGGAGTTGCTGTATTATATGTAGGAGCGGCTTCTGAGGTAGAGATGAAAGAGAAAAAGGATAGAGTTGACGACGCATTACATGCAACTCGTGCTGCTGTTGAAGAAGGAATTGTAGCTGGTGGAGGTGTAGCACTACTCAGAGCAAAAGCGGTATTGGCTAATATTAAACCAAGCCATGAAGACGAAGCTACAGGAATCCAAATCGTAGCGCGTGCCATCGAGTCTCCACTGAGAACAATTGTTGAGAATGCTGGTCTAGAAGGTTCTGTAGTAGTAGCTAAGGTTGCTGAAGGAAAAGGAAACTTTGGGTATAATGCCAAAACTGATGAGTATGTAGATATGCTTAAAGCCGGAATCATTGACCCTAAGAAAGTTACTAGAGTAGCTTTAGAAAATGCTGCTTCTGTAGCGGGAATGATCCTGACCACCGAATGTGCTTTAGTAGATATCAAAGAAGATACGCCTCAAATGCCAATGGGCGGAGGGATGCCAGGAATGATGTAATAACACCTGAACAATTATAAAACTAAAAAGCCAAATTCAGCAATGAATTTGGCTTTTTTTGTGGATAATTACAAATGATACTATTCAATATTATCTATACTAGGAGCATTTACCGGATGTTCAGTTTTTCCATTGTTCTCCATTCTTTCGAGTGCATTTCTAACCATTTTTTGCTCAGAAGGAAACCAACCTTGAAGCATAATTCCTATTCCAAAAATCATGAGGACAAAGCTTGTTATCTTCTTAACTTTTGTGATGTTTGCTATGGTCAGCTTATTTTTCAAGCGCTTGGCGAGTAATATTTTTCCAATATCTATAGTGAGATAAGTAGCTAATATGATCGCGAAAAAAGTGAAAATACGACTTGTTTCCATCTCTACCATCGGACCTATGATGATTAGAATCATTAGCCAAAACCCTAATACTCCGATGTTTATGAAGTTTAGTAAGAAGCCTTTTCCTAAGAGTGCTAAGTAATTCTTCTTGCCTAAATCTACAACGACATTGTTTACCCGATTGTTTTTGAGCTTAACGAAGGAAATTATTCCATAAGTAAACATAATTAATCCCCCAAAAATAAAAAGAGCTGGTTCGTCTTTAATACTTTCGATAAGTCGATAACTACTGAAATAAGCTACTATAATGAAGAGAATGTCAGCAGCTATAACTCCGACATCAAAAATCATTGCGGCACGAAAGCCCTTAGTGACGCTTGTTTCAAGTAAGACGAAAAAAACTGGACCTATTAAAAAACTTAGCAAAGCACCTAAATAGATCGCTGTCAGAATTTCGTTTGTCATTTATTGAATTGATTAAGGTTTCTCAATAAAGTTGTTTTTTGAGAAAAATGGAAATTCAAAAATAGAAAACAACACATCAAAAAGCAAGAATAATCATTTAAATTGTTTTTTTTCAAATAAAGCTGATAAGTTTAAACATTTTATTAAATTTGGGGATTGGTCTTTTTTTACAAAGTTTTAATAAAGCTATTAAATGTATTTATTATGAAAAAAATTTTACTCTCAACAGTAATAGTTTTTTCGTTGTTTACATGGAAGGGAAGCGCTCAGCTCGTTGAGAATTTCGACACTGGTATTCCTGCTACCTGGACAACGTTTAAGTTATTAAATGGCGCTCCAAGTACAGCGCCATATGTTCCGAATTGGGCTGCAAACACGCAAGCTTCTTACGATTGCTTGAATACTGATTTAGGCTCACCTTCTGCTAAGGTAGTGGTTTTGGGTCAAAATATTCTGAGCACTAACTCCTCTCAAAGTTGGCTAGTAACTAATCAAGTAACGGTTCCTGCAAATGGTGAGTTAGAGTTTACTTCAAGAACAACACAAGGTGTTTTACCTGCATATAACGGAACTCGATATTTAGTAAAGGTATCTACTGCCTCACAGACTGATATAACTACATTTACAACAACTCTTATAGATTATAATCAATCGCAGATTTCTGGAGGTGGAACGTATAATGCTTGTACGAAACATATACTTGATTTGAATGCTTTTGCTGGTCAAGACGTGTATATTGCCTTTGTAAAAGAAGATTTACAACAAGGAACAGGTATCACTAATAACGGTTGGGTTCTAGACGATGTAAAGGTTTT
>CAZRCB010000028.1:0-21492 GCA_964598455.1 uncultured Flavobacterium sp. | reverse complement strand
GGCATTGGTATAATGCTGACTTCTTCCCACATCTAGATTTCCGTGATTTAGGTATCGATAATCATCATAGTTATATCTGTAACTCAACCTTGGGTTAAGTGTCCATTTCTCTGACAACTGATGCTTGGATTGTACGGAAGCCAAAGTAGTTTGTACGGCTTCAAACGAATCTTTATCTCCTGGAGCAGCATAAAAACCATTTGCTCCAAACTGATTTTGAACATACCCAAAAGAAGCTAAAATCTGATTAGAGTTATCTAGTTGTACATTGCCTTGATAGAACAATTTATTGTTCTCAAAAGCGGTGTTATATCTGTATCCACTGCTTTTGTCATGTGCTATAAAAAGGGAATGCTGGTGTTTTTCTTTGCTGATGACACCTCCGAGTTGAAGGCCTCTATTCCAAAAAGTATCATTAGTACCTTCTTTGTCTTTATCGAAGTTTGAGCCTGTATACGTACTGATAAGTATTCCTGAATCTTCAGGTTTTGAAGTGATAATATTGATAGCTCCAGTAAGGCTATTGATGCCATAAGTTCGAGCAGCAGGCCCTTTGATGATTTCTATTCTCTCAATAATTTCTATTGGAATAGGCAAATTGAGCATGTTGTGAGCCGTCTGTGCATCGATGATTTTTACTCCGTTTAGAAGCACAACCGTTTGTTCAAAACTCCCACCATCAATACTTACATCTGCCTGAGTGCCGAAAGGACCTCTTTGTCTTAAGTCAACTCCGTTAGCATATTGCAAGACTTCTTGAAGATTTCTTGCAGGGAGTTTCTGAATTTCCTCTTTCTGAAGGACCTGCACATTGCGACTTTGCTTAGAAACAAGTGTCTTAAAGCGGTTTTCAGTAATATACACTTCTTCAATAGGAAGATTCTCTTCTGTGACTTGCGCCGTAATTTGTTGACAGGCAAGGATTGCTAGTAGGTAATAAAGTTTATTCATTTGATTTTTATTTTCGGCAAAAGTAGTATCTTTCCGTACCATTAACTTATACCAGTTTTGACAAAATGAATAGTCCGGTTCAAATTCCATTCAAGAGTTTTATTCAAATTGATTCCAGTGCAATTACTGCTATTTATTTACAGATTGTACACGAATTCATCAAGGCTATTCAGTTGGACTTTCTGCCTGAGGGAACTAAGCTTCCTGGTTCGCGTATTTTAGCTGAGATAATTGGCGTCAACAGAAATACTCTTATCAGAGCTTTTGAGGATTTAGAAGCTCAAGGCTGGATAGAAATCTTACCCAATAAAGGAACTTATGTGCTCTCTGACCAAAAGCAAAATACTCCAAATCAGAAAGAGTTCAGGCAGAGAGCTAATCAATCGAACGCAAATGCAGGTTTTTATTTTCAGAAATCTATTATCCTTGACAACCTTATTGAGCAACATTCTTGTGAGCTGCAATTTAACGAAGGACTTCCTGACCCAAGATTGACTCAGGCAGGGCAACTCTCAAAGCTCTATTTGTCTGAGCTAAACCTTAAGCAGAACAACAAATCTAAAGCACAACAGTATACGGAGAGATCCTTTAGAAAACAACTCAGCAACTATCTCAATCTGACCCGAGGGATTCATTTGTCTGAAGCAAATCTGCTCCCTACAAATAGCCATCAGATGAGTTTGTTTTTGGCTACACAGCTCTTAATTACTAAAGGCGACAAGGTAGTTGTAGCCGAACTTGGGCACTACACCTCAAATATGGTTTTTCAGAATGCTGGAGCCACTATCTTACGGATTCCGGTTGATGAGGATGGAATTTCGATAAAACATCTAGAAAGCCTTTGTCAAAAATATCAAATCAGGATGTTGTATTTAACTCCTTTTCATCATTATCCCACTACCGTGTCGTTGAGTCCTAAACGCAGGATGGAGGTTTTAGAATTGGCAAATAAATACGGTTTCATCATTCTTGAGAATGACTATGATTATGTTTTCAGATTTGATAATAATTCAATGTTGCCTTTGTCTAGTTTTGATTCAGGCGGAATGGTAGTGTATATTGGTTCTTTTGGAGGCATTTTGGGACAAGGATTCAGCACAGGTTATATAGCAGCTTCTACAGATTTGATTATCGAACTAGAAAAACACCAACAAATCATAGAACCCAACAAAGATTTGATCAAAGAAGAAGTACTTTCAAAATGGATTAGCGAGGGGGAAATACATCGATACCTCAAAAAATCAAATAAGATCTACAGAGAGAGGAGGGATAATTTTGTAACATTACTCAAAACCCATCTAGATAAAATGATATCTTTTACGGTTCCTTCGGGTGGTTTGGCAATTTGGGTGGTTTGGAAGCAAAATATTAATCTAGGAAAGCTCAAGAAAGAATGTCAAAAAAACGGATTGTTCTTACCTCGAAACATCTTATATCAAAACCCCAAAATAACGGCTATACGCTTAGGATTTGGACATTTAACCCAAGAGGAAGCAAAAGAAGCCATACAAATCTTAAAGCAATCCGTTGAGAATACCCTAACTACTTTTTAGCAAGCATTCCTTTGATATTATTGAGCTTCATCAGTGCTTCAACAGGTGTGAGCGTATTGATATCCAGATTAAGAATCTCTGATTTTATATCTTCTAGCAGCGGATCGTCAAGATTGAAAAACGAAAGTTGTAAGTCATCATCTTTAGTGTTATTAAGAGCCTCGGTAGAATGGTCTCGCTCTAGCTGCTTGAGCATTTTTTGAGCTTTTAAGACAACTGTCTGTGGCATTCCCGCCATTTTGGCTACGTGAATCCCAAAACTATGTGCCGAGCCCCCTTCTTGTAATTTTCTCAAAAACAAAACAGAGTCTTTGGTTTCTTTGACAGATACGTTGAAGTTTTTGATACGCGGATAAATCTCCGTCATCTGATTGAGCTCGTGGTAATGTGTTGCAAAAAGCGTCTTAGCTTGTGAAGGATGTTGGTGTAAATATTCGGCTATTGCCCAAGCAATCGAAACACCGTCATAGGTGCTCGTTCCCCTTCCGATTTCATCCAATAGAATCAAACTTCTATCTGATAAATTGTTTAGAATAGATGCGGTTTCGTTCATCTCCACCATAAAAGTAGACTCACCCATTGAGATATTATCAGAAGCGCCGACACGGGTGAAAATTTTATCCACAAGACCAAACTCTAGCATATCAGCAGGCACAAAACTACCGATTTGAGCCAAGAGCACAATAAGAGCCGTTTGCCTTAGTATGGCAGACTTACCTGACATATTAGGACCGGTTATCATAATAATTTGCTGCGTATCACGATCTAGAAATAAATCATTAGGTATATAAGCTGTCTCAATCGGCAGGCGTTTCTCAATAACGGGGTGTCTTCCTCCTTTTATTTTCAGTGAGAATCCTTCAATTATTTTCGGTTTTGAATAATTATTTTCAGTTGCTAAAGTTGCAAAACCTGACAAGCAATCGAGTTGTGCTATAAGATTGGCATTGGTTTGAATAGGCTTAATATAAGCCGTTAACCAACTAATCAGTCCGTCAAAGATCTCTACCTCTAATCTGCCTATTTTGTCTTCGGCTCCTAGTATTGTTACTTCGTATTCTTTGAGTTCTTCAGTGATGTAACGCTCTGCATTGACTAGGGTTTGTTTTCTGATCCAGTTCGTAGGAACTTTATCCTTATGTGAATTTCTGACTTCAATATAATAGCCAAACACGTTGTTAAATGCCACTTTTAGTGATTGAATTCCGGTGTTTTCAGACTCTCTTTTCTCTAAATCATCTAGATAATCTTTGCCCGAAGCTGAAATTCCTCTAAGCTTATCGAGTTCTGCATTTACATTCGGGGCAATAGCATTCCCTTTGTGGATAGAAACTGGCGCATCTTCATTTAAAGTCGCTGTGATTTTATCGATTACATCCGTACAGTCATTCAGTGAATAACCGATTTTCTGGAGTGCTATATTCTTGCTCTCAGCAGCAGTTTTTTTGATGGGCTGAATAGCGATGAGCGAATCCTTAAGGCTAACTACTTCTTTTGGCGATGCTTTTCCGGTTGCTATTTTAGAGATAAGACGCTCTAAATCATGGATGTGTTTAATATTTTTCTGAATTGTATGCAATACCTCAGCATCTGATTTTAGCAATTCAACCACCTGATGGCGTTCTTCAATCCTAGCTTTATCTTTTAGCGGGAAAGCAAGCCACCTCTTGAGAAGCCTTCCTCCCATCGGAGAAATTGTTTTGTCAATGACGTTTAGAAGTGTCACCGCATTTTGATTCGGGCTTGCATATAATTCTAAATTTCGAATCGTGAATCTATCCATCCACACATAAGCATCCTCAATAATCCGAGCGATTGAAGTAATATGGTTGATTTTGTTGTGCTGGGTTTCAGATAAATAAAATAAAATAGCTCCCGAGGAAATGATTCCGTTTTGTAAATCATCTATACCAAATCCCTTTAGAGAATTCGTCTGAAAATGCCCTGTAAGACGCTCAAAAGCATAGTCTGTTTTATATACCCAATCTTCTAAATAAAAGGTATTATAGTTTGATCCGAAAGTCTCTTTAAACTGATTTCTGAAATGTTTAGCTATCAACACCTCGCTCGGGTTGAAGTTTTGCAACAGCTTATCGATGTATTCTTTATTTCCTTCAGAGGTCAAAAACTCTCCAGTCGAAACATCCAAAAACGATATCCCAATACTGGTTTTACCAAAGTAAACAGAAGTCAAGAAGTTATTGGTCTTGGCGTTCAACACCTCGTCATTCATCGCAACTCCAGGAGTAACCAACTCTGTTACACCTCGTTTGACGATGGTCTTGGTCATTTTAGGATCCTCGAGTTGGTCACAAATAGCAACTCTGAGCCCTGCTTTGACGAGTTTAGGCAGATACGTATTGATAGAATGGTGCGGAAATCCCGCTAAAGCCGTTTCACTATCGCTACCAGCACCTCTTTTGGTAAGTGTAATTCCCAATATTTTTGCTGTCCGAATAGCATCCTCGCCAAAGGTTTCGTAGAAATCTCCTACTCTAAAAAGCAAGCATGCATCAGGGTATTTTGCCTTGATACTATTGTACTGCTTCATAAGTGGTGTTTCTTTCTTCATCTTTAGAAAAGGCTTTTATTGGTTGGGAAATCAAAAGTAGTTTATTTTATTTAGAAGGACAAACAGCTAGAAATCTTTATTTTAGCTGGTTAAATTTAAGGGTTATAAATCTGTAGTTCAGACTCATAATTCAATTACAACTGGCCTTTGGACAACTAAAAACACCGACGTTAGTGTCGGTGTTTATTTTAGAATGTGTTTTATTATTTCTTTTTGTTCTTAACATATTTCTCTAGCCACTGATCTTGCTCCCACAGCACGTGTAAGATGCTTTCTTTGGCTGCATAGCCGTGAGATTCTTTAGGTAGTAGAACTAGGCGTGTAGGTGCTCCAAATCCTTTTAGGGCATTGAAATACCTTTCGCTTTGCATCGTATATGTTCCTGAGTTGTTATCGTCATTACCGTGGATTAAAAGCAAAGGCGTTTTCATTTTGTCTGCATGCATAAACGGCGACATCATATTATAGATTTCTGGAGATTCCCAGTAATTTCTCTCTTCACTCTGGAAACCAAAGGGAGTAAGCGTTCTGTTATACGCTCCACTTCTCGCAATTCCGGCTGCAAATAAATCACAGTGTGTGAGTAGATTGGCTGTCATAAATGCACCGTATGAATGTCCACCTACAGCAACTCTATCCCTATCGATATAACCTAGCTTATCTAAGGCATCTATAGCTGCTTTGGCATTTGAGACTAATTGCTCTATAAAAGTATCGTTGGGTTGTTCTTCGTTTTCACCTACAATCGGGAAAGCTGCATCGTCTAAAACGGCATAGCCACGCGTTACCCAATAAATTGGTGAACCATAGAATGGAAACGTAAATTCATTTGGATTGGCAGTAGTCTGACCCGCAGAGTTTTTGTCTTTGTATTCTGCTGGATAAGCCCACATCACCAACGGAAGCTTCTCTTTTTTCTTCATATCGTAGCCTACAGGCAAATAAAGCGTTCCCGAAAGCTCTAGTCCGTCTTCTCTTTTGTATTTGATAACCTCTTTGTGAACGTTTTCAATCTTCTTAAACGGGTTGTCAAAATGTGTGATTTGCTTTAGTGAATTACTTTTTTTGATATTTCTGATAAAGTAATTAGGATATTCATTTTTAGACTCCATACGTACTAATACCAATCCTTTTTTGATGTCAATTATCGAACTGATATCTTCTTTTTTATCTGTCAGTTTTGATTGATATAATCGTTTCGTCTTATTTGTTTTTAGACTGAACTCGTCGATAAAAGGAAATTGACCATTTGGAGTATGTCCTTCTCCGATCAAGAACACATTGTCATTCTGAATGTCTAACACATAACGCCCGAATTCGTTTCGTTTTGTATCAGGACTTCCTGGGTCACTGTATTTATCTTGGTAATTTCTATCCCAAATAACTTGTGGTTTCTGAGAAAAATCAGATGGGTTGATAATGTATGTCTTAGTATTTCTAGTATTCCACCAATAATCTGATAAGAGTGCATAGTGATCATTACCCCAAGTAATCCCTGAGTATCTGCCTATTGTTTTGGCAATTGACACTGGGTTTGAATTAAAAGGTGCTTCTATTTGAAAAACTTCATCTCTGAACTCGACTTCATTTGCAGGATCCCCTCCGTCAAGCGCTTCTACGTAAACCAAGGTCGCTGGTTTGTCTGCTCTCCAGCTGATTGAGCGTTTTCCCGTCTGCACCGCCATAAAGCCTTTTGGCATGTCTTCAATCAGTGGCTTTTTGTTGAATTCAGAAACAAACTTTCCGTCTTTGTCGTATATAGTAATGGTTTGCGGAAAGCGACTTAATGGAACAATATAGGAATAAGGCTTTTCAATTGTGGAAATCATCACATAATTACCATCAGGGGAAAAACTCTCGCTAGCATAAATCGCCTTGTTTTTCCATAGCTGTGCATTGCCGTTGAGATCAACTTTATATAATTCTGAAGTAGTCAAGATGTCAAAATTATCCTCATCAGTTTTGCTTTTTAGTAAATCTTGGTAGGTTCTGTTTTGGGCTAAACTTCCGTCACTTACCGTAACAATCGGTCCTGTTGGCAATGCTGATTCAGTATCGATAAGTGCTGGTCTATTATCCGGCAACATTCTAACTAGAAGAGCACTTCCGTCTTTGAACCAAGTAATCGGGTTACCTAAATTGGCATTAGCCTTAGCTTGAGTCAATTTCTTAGCAGAAAGTGTTTTGAAATCAGCTATCCACACCTCTACACCTGTTAAGGTGGTATGCGTGAAGGCCATCTTAGTTTCGTCAGGTGACCAAGCGAAATTTGTAAGTCTTGGATTGTCAGGTAATCCTTTTATCTGAAGTAGTTTAGTGTCTTTAATGGCTCTAAACTGAATATTATTCACATAAGTAGTCGTACTCGAAATATTCGTTTTAGGATTGATACGAAGACCTCCTAAACGCATTTCATCCTCATTTAGATCAATAAGGGTTTTGTATGTATTGCGATACATAAAGACTACCTGTTCTTTTTTGCTATCCATTGAGATGGATGGAGCTCTCTGGAAATCTACTAATTCGAGTATTTCAGAAGGTGGACTTTGATAAGTAATATCCTCCTGAGCAATTCCGAAGCTTGCTGTAAGGACAAAGAGTAAAGAAAAGAGTTGTTTCATTTCTATGGATTTTGGTTATAACTAAAGATTGCTAATTTATACAATAAAAACCGAACTCTAAAATCATGATGCGCCTAGGTTTGGTTCTAATTTGTATAAAACGGAATACTAGTCCGGATGAGGCTATTTGATATAAAAAAATAGAGGCTATCAAAAATATTCTGACAGCCTCTATACTAATTAAAAAACTTTATTCGTTTAGTTTTTTACTATTTTTTTTGTGATCTGACGCTCACCAGAGAACGCTTTTACAAAATAAACTCCTGAGGTAAGTTCAGAAATATTAATTGAATTGTTATATACATTAGAGGAGAACACTCTCTTACCAATAGCATCATAGATTTCTACCTTGTCTAATGACATTGAGTCAGACATTACAAAGTTTAACACATCATTGGCTGGGTTAGGGTAAATTCTAATATCTTCAACGCTATATGATTCAGCAGATAAGTCTGAACTATCAAAACCTGATACTATCAAACTATAACTTTGAGGTCCACCTGTAAGACTTCCTTTATGTGAAACTTGAACTGTATAAGTTCCCATAGCATTGTCAACTTCAATTTTCTCAACGTTATCAACGATGTTATCCCCTTTGATTGCAGGAGCAGAAACGTCAGATAACTGTAATTTCCAAGGATACGATACATCAGCTCCTTTTGTGATTCTGATATCTAGGTCATTCACTAAGACAGGTGTTGATGAATTCACTATGTTATCTTGTGAAGGACCAGGTAAATCTGTCCAAGAAATAGTTGCTTTAAGCTTTTTCGGTGTATCAACAGTAACACTGAATATCATTGTTTCACCTTGATTTAATTTAAATTCTTTTACTAAGGCAACTGGAGAACTCATAGCAGCATTATTTAAAACAATAGCAGATTCTCTTGCATCCAAAAGTCCCCAACCGAACTTAGCATCAGGACCGATTGGTCCAGCATCGAAAGCTGTATGGCATACAAGTCCTTTAAGGGTAGCTGCGCGCATATATTGTTGGTGAATATTGTAATAATGCTCCTGTAACAAAAGCAAACTACCTGCAACGTTAGGCGAGGCCATTGAAGTTCCAGTTAGTGTTTCGTATGAAGTAGGATTAGTATTATAAGTTGAAAATAACTGTGTACCATCACCAGCAATATCTGGTTTAATTCTACCGTCATCAGAAGGACCTTGACTACTTGATGAATTAATAACTACATTGATTAAAAAGCCTGTAGGTCCTACGAAAGGATTTGCATTTGCAATTACAAGATTATTTTTTGAGTTTTTTTCGTGAGTAAGTTTATCATAACCAGTTTTAAGACCTCCTGAATACGACTCAACTCCGGAGTTTCCTGCGGATGTTACCATCAAATAATAAGGTGAATTATAGGATAAGTCATCCCAATTTACGGCCTGTGAACTATATGAACCTGGTACCCAAAGTGGGACTGAAAGGCTACCTTCATCATTAAAAGGAGGTACACCATATGAGTGGTTGGATAATAATAAGCCATTGTTTAGAATCTGACTTGTAACTTCTGCCAAATCATTGGTCCAGTTATAAGATAGAATTGAGGCATGAGTAGCCATACCTTTTGCATTAGGGTCTATACCTGCAGCACCAACTGTACCTGCAACGTGTGTAGCATGTCCGTCTGATGGAGGATTTTGAAGAGGCATATCAGGGGTTGTGATTCTTGATCCGCTTTCGTTTTGAAATTCAACGTGTGTTTTAAGAACGCTTCCACCATCCCAAACTCCAATAAGCATACCTTCACCTGTAAGGTTCAGACCTAACTCGCCTCCTGGTTGAATAGCGACAGTTCTTGTAGCTTTAGAAGCTAAAAGATTATCCGTTGAGAAATAAACTGGCTGTCCATCTGATATAGATTGTAGCTCGTAGGTAACGCCTTTTGATGTAAATCTTTTAGAAAAGGTAGGATTTGAGGCTAGGAAATTCTCTACTGCTAAAGAATCTCTGAGAAACTTCTGTGTGAAGTTAGATTTTAACTGCTCTAATTGTTTAGTGTTAGAGTTTTTTAAAATAAAATCGATGCTCTTTTGGTCCTGTGACCAGGCAAACATGCTGAAAACAGAAGTAAATAATAATAATTTATTTTTCATAATAATAAAAGTAAAGAAAAAGACTGTCTTTTCAAACAGTCTTTTTCAAATATTATACCACTAATTAAATTTATGGTAATACAAATTCATGAGTTACGCTAGGTCCAAAGCTGTCTCCTAGTCCAAAAACTAGTACAGTTCCGTCTGCTTTAGCTACTTTGAAAGAACCTGTGCTTGTAACACCATTATCTGAATAATTCATACCATCACCATACTGATCGTAGATAGTGAAAGTATAAGTACCATCTTGTAAACAAGTAAATTCAGTTGGGTTAGCAAATGTTTGGTTTACACCTAAATCAGCGTAAGGTCCTCCAGAGAAAACAATGTCACCAGAAGCATTTTTGATATCCCAAGTAGTTTCAGTTCCCCAAGGGTCTTGTACAATCGTCACACCAATCTCATTAAAGCTACATTTGGGAGTATAGCTAACTTTGATTAGGTTTGAAGTAGTGTTCAGTGTATAACCCTCATAATCGTTAATCTTAAAGCTAGCGTAACGCGTTTCACCTAAAGATAAATTTGATGAGTTAAAAGTTATAACAGTTTTACCTGTATACTCACCTGCAGGGATAAGAACTGTCGGTGAAAATGTAAAATCATCTTCTAGATTTGTAGAATAAGGCAATTCAGTTACTGGGTCAATACCATCTAATTTAGTTATAGAGATAGTTCTATCCACATTAGATTTTTGGGTAGCAGTAACAGTAAGGTCATATACCGGATTCACTGGATCAAATTTAACTAAAGTACTTTTAGCACTGAAGCTTAATGATTCTGCAGGACTAACCGCCGGGTCGTGTTCACTACAGCTAAAAAGTGTAGTGAATGCCATCATAGCGGCAAATAATAAACTTATTTTTTTCATATTTATAATATTAAGTTTAGACAAATTAGAATGGATTTTGTTCTCCTAACTCTGGATTAGCGTTAACCTCACTCAATGGAATTTGGAATACAAATTTTGGTGAGTTTGCTGGATAGTCGAAGAATCCAAAAGTTGCGTGATTAGAACCAGTATAAGTTCTGTTTAGAGGTTGATTCCATCTCTTCATATCAAAGAATGCGAATCCTTCACCCCAAAGCTCGATCTTTCTGTGAGTTCTAATTTCTTCTAATAGTGCAGCACCTGTATTAGTAGACAACGTGTAAGCTGGGTCACGAGTTACGATTAGGTCTTTAAGCACTTGCTTAGCTCCTGGTTCGTCGAAATATGATTTTGCTTCAGCTTCAATTAAATACATCTCCGCAGCACGCATAAACACATAGTCACCTTCAAAATCAGTGTCATCAATAAACTTTGTATTTGCATATTTAGGTAAACCAAAAGGATTCCCAGTGTCAGCAAACCAATTCTTACGTAAATCTGTAGCAGAGATGGCATCAAAAATTCTTTTATCAACAGCTTTGTAAGACTGTAATAGTCCTGCATAACCTGGGTTTAGGTTTCCAATTTGAGAGAAGAAAGAAGCATAGTACGTAGAAGTATTTGTATCTATGTCAGCTCCCCACATCCACTCTGAGTTTCCGATTTTGTTAAATCCGTCAGCTAATCCAGCAGCATTCATGGGCTGGTATCCAGCTCTTGCAGCAGCAGCATAAGATGCAGCTTGAGGATAGTTTCCGTACTCTAAGTGATATCTTGCCAAAAATCCTGCAACTACGTTTTTGTTAACCATAGTTTTGCTAGGTCTTTGGTAAGTATCAAGCAAAGAATAAGCTTCTTCTAGGTCAGCTAGCATAAGATCTTTAATCACTTGAACAGGAACTCTAGATGAAATAGCTTCTGAATCGGTATAAAGTGGAATCCCAACTTCACCGTTAGCGTAAACTCTTACTAATTGGAAGTAAGCGAAAGCTCTCATAGCTAACATTCTTCCTCTAATATTCTTTAACTCTGGGACAGTCACTGTCTCAGGAGCTAATCTTAAACCTTCATTCATATTATAAATTACTTTATAATAGAACTGCCAAACAGCATCAGTACGAAGATTATTTTCATTTCTGGCTGTATAGTTATAATAGCTTACAAACCAGTGTGATAAAGTTTGTACCATATCATTACTTGATAGGTCAAATCCTAGGTTGTAACCCATATGCCCGAACTCATCGTGCATGTTACCGTGATCTGCAGTACTGAAATCATTAAGGAAAAACTGGTTTCCTCCTTCTATCCCTTCTGTAAGGGTTAAAACAGCCTCTGGGTTAGAGTTAGCTAAATCAGCTAACTTTTGGTCAGACACATAATTTCTAAAATCTTTCTCTAAGAACTCATCAGAACAAGAGGTAAGAATGATAGAACTTAAGGCTGTTAGCAATAAAATCTTTCTAATTTTCATATTTTTTAATTTTTAAAATTCTAAATTAACACCAAATGAAACAGTTCTCAATAGTGAATACGTATTTCCAGAGGCTCCTGTAACACCACTTTGACGAGGGTCAAATCCTTGGCGCTTAGACCACATATAAACGTTGTCAGCTAATGTATATATACGTAATTTATTTAGACCTACTTTATCAGTTACTGATTTGTTAAAAGTATATCCTAGAGAAACGTTTTGGATACTTAAGTAATCAGATTTGATTAAAGCTAATGTACTTGCACCATAGTAGTTCTGTGGATCATCAACATCAACTCTTGGTAATGCAGCTGAAGTGTTTTCAGGAGTCCAAGCATTGTTAAAGTCACTGTGTAATCCTCCACCTGGAGATAATGACATTCCAGATAACCAAACTCCGTCAGTAGCATATCCACCCATTTGGTAAGCAAAATCAACTCCAAAATCAAATCCTTTGAATTCTGCATTTAATCCGAAACCACCATAGATTTCTGGTAAAGCTGATTTTCCTACTCTGTAAGTTGTAGCCTCGCTGATGTTCTCAGTAAGCTCTCTTCCAGCAGCTGGGTTATCTTTATCTATATCTTTCCAGAATAAACCAGCTCCGTTAGCAGGATTCACTCCAGCAAATTCTTTCATATAGTAGTCGTATGCGCCTCCGCCTTCTTCTCTAATGAAGCTACCAGCAACAATATAGTTGTTTTCTCTTCCGTTCTCTGGCATTTTAGTGATCTCATTTTTGTAGCTAGTTGCGTTCATATGAAGAGATACTAAGAAACCATCTTTTCTAATAACATCACCACTCATGGTAATCTCAATTCCTTTATTGTTCATATCTCCGATATTCTCAGGAGTTACGTTAAATCCAGTTGAAGGAGCAAGTGGTCTGTTAAACAACATGTCTGTTATAGACTTCTTGAAGTACTCTACCTCAACGCTAAATCTACCGTCGAACATAGTTGCATCAAACCCAAGGTTTAAGTTGCTTGAAGTTTCCCATTTGATATTTTTGTTTCCTAAGTAACTTGCAGGGTTGAAAGAAATAGGAAGTGAAGTATCATTTGTAGGGTTAATTACATAAGGTGTAAGGTACGGAAGGTTGTATCCGATTTCATCGTTTCCTTGTTGTCCGAAGCTTCCCTTAAGTTTAAACTCATTTAACCAAGAAACATCTTGCATGAAAGACTCTTTTGAAACTCTCCAAGCTGCACCAGCACCATAGAAGTTACCCCATCTGTTGTCAGGGTGGAATCTTGAAGAACCATCACGTCTTGCACTTAAGTTTAAGTAATATTTACTATCATAATCATAAGCAACTCTAGCGATGTACCCCTCTAGTGAGTAAGCACTTCCTCCACCTCCGTTACCTTGATAAACTGAACCGTGATCAACATAAGGGCTATCGAATAACATTTTAGATCTCTCAGCATATACATAGTCATCTCTTCTGTCTAGAGTCTCGTGACCTGCTAGTACATCAAAACCATGTTTACCAAATCTGTTGTTGTACTTCAATAATTGTTGTTGAGTAAAAGACATTCTTCTGCTCGCTTGGTTAGTAACACGACCTCCAGCACCTACAGCATCTCCATAAAGTTGAGTGTCTGAGCTCCAGTTATAAGAGCTAGATAGCTCACCAGCAACCGCATAAGTAAAAGTTAAGTTATCTAATAACTCTACATCCATAAATCCAGTAGCAAAAACGTTATCAGTCGCAGTGCGCTTGTGATCGTTGATTGCAGTAGCATAAGGGTGTTGTAAAGAACCGAATGGTCTAACTGGAGATAAACCTCCTGCACCAGTACCATCGTCATACATATGTTGACCCTGTGTATTCATAATAGGGTTTCCAGCAAAGTCATAAGCCATAACTGGGTAGATAGGAGCTACAGCTCTAATCCAGTAGAAAGGGCTACTGTATGTACTTCCACCTGTATAACCATCAAGATAATCTTGTACAGTATGTGCATAGCTAAGGTTTGCTCCAACTTTTACTCTCTCACCTACTTTAGTATCAACTTTTAATCTAGAAGTAATTTTTTCAAAACCAGAGTTTACTACGTAACCTTCGTTTTTCTCATATCCTAATGAGAAGAAGTGGTTAGTTGTTTTGCTTCCACCTGAAATATTGAAGTTAGTTTGTGTGAACAATCCGCTTCCGAATAAGTAGTCATTCCAATCTTCATTGTACTTTAAGTTACCACCCATAAATTTACCTGTTGCAGGATCGATCAATTGGTTATTAGCAACATCATACGCATTGTATTGAAGACCTTGGTCACCAGTAATTAGGTTAGCAGCAGCAAGGTTAGCAGCTGAAGCAGCATCCATTCCTTGTCCTGAAAACATATACGTGTTTTTCAAAGCTTGGAAATATGACTCATAGTATCCTGATTGGCTTTTCACGAAGTCGTAATCTTTTACAGCTCTTGAAGTAAATCCAGTCTTAGAGTCGATAGTGATAGAATTTTTTCTCTCACTTCCTGCTTTAGTAGTAATGATAATAACACCACTTGCACCTCTACTACCGTATAACGCAGCAGCTGAAGCATCTTTAAGTACAGTTAGCGACTCGATATCTTGAGCATTAATTGAGTTAATGTTTCCGTAGAATGGAATTCCATCAACTACATACAAAGGTGGAGTTCCAACTGAAAGCGAACCAATACCTCTAATTCGGATAGTCGCTCCATCTCCAGGCATACCAGTACCGTTAGACACTTGTACCCCAGCAACCTTACCTACCAATCCTTGAGTAACGTTTCCTGTTGTAATTTTCCCAACTTCTTCTGACTTAATTGTGGCAACAGAACCAGTTAGAGATTCTTTTTTCTGAACCCCATAAGCTACTACTACAATTTCGTCAATAACTCTTGAGTCTTGAACCAACTTTACATCGATAACGTTTGACGCTCCGACTGCAACTGTTTGGCTAGTCATTCCCAAGAATGAAAAAGTCAATTTCTCGCCTTGATTAGCCCTAATCGAGAAACGACCGTCTAGATCTGTCGAAGTACCTTTAGTAGTACCATCGATCACTACAGTTGTTCCCGGCAACGGCAGACCGTCCTCCGCAGAGGTTACTGTACCCGTAATTGTTTTCTCTTGAGCAAAAGAAAACTGAATAAAAAACGCTAAAAACAGCGTTAAAATCCCAGTAAACTTTGATTTCATATTTAATTATTTTGAGTTAGTTAGACGCAAACTTCTTAATTATTTCTTAAACAACCAAATATTAATAACAAATATATGTGTTAAATTTAACCTCCACTTGTCATTATCTTTCTTATCTACCCCTTATAAACAGTGTGTCACAGAAAAGCCAGACAATAATTTCACCCTAGCAAACGTAGTCATTATCCAACCCAAATGACTGATGTTTAACTCATTGGGCTAAACATATTTAGACAAATTAAAGATAACAGGTTCTTTAGACAACTATATAGATCTGTTTAAAAACTCGATAAGGAACTGCTTATAAATATTTCTCGTATTTATTAAAGTGAGTAAATTAGAATAAAAACTCTTCCTAATTGAAGCACATCAAGTAATTGTGATTAAAAAGCTAAATCAACAATCTATATTTTCTAAAAACTACTAATAATCACACCTAATTTGAGGCTAAGTTCTATTGTTGCTCAGAAAAGTAGTGCAATAGAAAAAAATGTAAAAAGTTTATAGATAGGCATTAGACAGGTATTAGATAGGTATTTGATAGATGTTCATCTCTGATTTAGAGCCTACACAAATCGAGTAGTTGAAATCAAGGGGTCAACAATTTCATATTATAACAAAATAATTCTTATTTTTGCTTTTGCGTTTAACCTAAAAATAACACACAATGAAGCACAACATTAAGCCTGGAGTGGCTACCGGAAAAGAAGTTCAGGAGATTTTTAGCTATGCTAAACAGAAGGGGTTTGCACTTCCTGCAGTCAATGTAATAGGATCTAGCTCTATAAATGGTGTTTTGGAAACCGCTGCAAAACTTAACGCACCTGTAATTATTCAGTTTTCAAATGGAGGTGCATCATATAACGCTGGAAAAGGACTTACGAACGAAAACCAGAAAGCTGCTATTGCAGGTGCAATCGCAGGAGCAAAACATATACATGCTTTGGCAGAGGCATACGGAGCAACAGTCATTTTGCATACCGATCATTGCGCCAAAAACTTATTACCTTGGTTTGATGGATTGATTGAAGCTAGCGAAAAACATTTCAAGGAAACCGGTAAACCGTTATATAGTTCTCATATGTTGGACCTTTCAGAGGAACCAATTAAAGAAAACATTGCGATTTCTAAAAAATATTTGGAGCGCATGAGCAAAATGGGAATGACATTAGAGATTGAACTTGGTATCACCGGAGGCGAAGAAGACGGCGTGGATAACACAAACGTTGACAACTCTAAGCTATACACTCAGCCCGAAGAGGTTGCCTACGCCTACGAAGAGCTCAAAAAAGTATCAGATCAATTCACTATTGCAGCTGCCTTTGGTAATGTTCACGGAGTTTATAAACCAGGAAATGTAGTGCTTACTCCAATCATCCTAAAAAACTCACAAGAACACGTACAGAAGAAATTTGGGACTGGACACAATCCAATTGATTTTGTATTCCATGGTGGTTCAGGCTCCTCATTAGCTGAAATCAGAGAGGCAATTTCATATGGAGTGGTAAAGATGAATATCGATACGGATTTGCAATTTGCTTATACAGAAGGGATAAGAGATTATATGACCTCTAAAGTTGAATACCTAAAAACCCAAATAGGAAACCCTGATGGAGCTGATATTCCAAATAAAAAATATTACGACCCAAGAAAATGGATTCGTGAAGGTGAAAAAACCTTTAACGCTCGTTTAGAGCAAGCTTTTGCGGATCTGAATAATATAAACACACTGTAAGTAGATAGAATGGAGGCTTAATATTGATTTTATCATGTTAAGACTCAAAACCCAATAATTTAGAATTATGCCTTGGTTTAAAAGAACAGAAAAAGGGATCCAAACCCCAACAGAGCAGAAAAGAGATGTGCCTAAAGGATTATGGTATAAGTCTCCGACTGGAAAAATAGTTGATTCAGAGGAATTAGCTAAGAATTTTTATGTAAGTCCTGAGGATGACTATCACGTAAGAATCGGAAGTAAAGAGTATTTCGAGATATTATTTGATGATAATACCTTCAAAGAATTCGACCCTAAGATGACATCAAAGGACCCTTTAAATTTTGTAGATACCAAAAAATATTCTGATAGACTAAAAGACACAATTGCAAAGACTAACCTTAATGATGCTGTACGTACAGCAGTAGGAAAATCAAAAGGCAAAGATGTAGTTATTGCTTGTATGGACTTTGGATTTATTGGTGGTTCGATGGGCTCGGTAGTCGGTGAGAAGATTTCTAGAGCTATTGAATATTCTATCAAGAAGAGAATTCCATTCATTATGATTTCGAAATCTGGAGGTGCTCGTATGATGGAGGCTGCATACTCACTTATGCAAATGGCAAAAACCTCAGTTCGCCTAGCGCAACTAGCCGACCATAACATTCCATATATCTCCTTGTGTACAGACCCAACAACAGGAGGAACTACAGCTTCGTATGCCATGCTCGGTGACATTAATATATCTGAACCTGGAGCACTTATAGGGTTTGCTGGACCGCGTGTAGTTAAAGATACTACAGGAAAAGAACTCCCTGAAGGATTTCAAACAGCAGAATTTGTTTTAGAGCACGGTTTCTTAGATTTTATAACACACAGAAGAGATCTTAAAAACAAGATCAACCTTTATATTGATTTGATCCTTAACCAAGAAATTCGATAAAGAGAATAAAAATATAAAACATAAAAAATCCCGCTTTATGCGGGATTTAATTTTTTTAGTCTAGAGCTACAAATTATTGAGCAGCTTCTTCAGTAGTAGCTTCTGTAGCAGGAGCTTCTTCAGTAGTAGCTTCAACTTCGATAACTTCTTCTTGAGCAGGCTCAACAGTTACTTCTTCAACTTGTGCTTCTTCAACTTGTGCTTCTGCGTTAGCATCTTTACAAGATACAACAGTTAATAAAGCAACAGCAGCTAAACTTAAAACAACTTTTTTCATCTTACTTAAATTATAAAAGGTTAATTATTAATTCGGGGCAAAGATATAATTTTTTTGATTCAAAATATTTTTAGAAGAAAAAATATTTTCATTCTACTTAAAACCTGAACATCAAATAATTAAGTTCTACTCCGAGACTGTATTTAGCGAATTACGTGCCAAAGTTTTTACAGGCTAACTACTTTTTCTTTTTAGTCTTTTTAGGGTATACAATTTTCATCTCATCAATCAGGTGTTTTGCACCAGCATATTTGTCTACAATAAAAAGTACATACCTGATATCAACCATGATATTTCTACAAATAGCAGGGTCATAATACACATCACTCATCGTTCCCTCCCAAACTCTGTCAAAGTTCAGTCCGATTAAATTTCCATGAGCATCAAGTGCTGGACTACCAGAGTTTCCGCCGGTAGTATGATTCGTAGCTATAAAGTTTACGGGCATCTTTCCATTATCAGCATAAGGGCCGTAGTCTTTTGTATTGTATAAATCAATGAGCTTCTGTGGCACATCAAACTCATAATCACCAGGGATATATTTCTCAATTACTCCGTCTAAATACGTCAAAGGTTCATATTTTACGGCATCTCTAGGCGCATAACCATCCACTTTTCCGTAGGTAATACGCATTGTGCTGTTTGCATCCGGGAAGATTCTCGCCTCAGGGAACAACTCTAAAATCGCCTTCATATAAACGCGTTGCGTAGCGTTAATCCTAGTGTTTATCTCTTCATAAGGCGTATTTATGTTACTTAAGAAAAATACTGCCGCTTGTTTGACTAAGGCGTATCCCTTGTCATCATTGAGTTTTTTAATTACTTCTTCTGGAGTACCAGACAATACTTGTTGCAGGCCTTCATAGCTAGCAATTTTAGATTCGGCATAAAACTCAGCTGCAAGTGCCTTTGAATTTATATTTTTGAAGTCAGCCGGAAGGAATCCTTCTGGTGTTTTTTCTATATAAAGCTTGAAAACTTTCTCAAAAACTCCCTGGTCAACTTGAGCATTAAAGTCCTTATAGAAACCTTCAAGTGAAGCAATTGTATTGTTTTTTCTATCCGTAAAAGATTGTTCTCCTCTTGTATTATAGACTTGTTCTAATTGATGTAAACGATAATAAGTGGTGAATAATTCCACATTACGTAGAAAAGTTTCCACAAAAATATCCCGAGATAAGCTCAATTTCTCAATAGCAGCATAATCTTTCTGGAAGTCTTGGAGTAGATTTCCGTACTTATTTTGAAGTCCTTTTTTCTTTACGCGAGTAGTAAAGTCTTTTTCGAAGTCTCTTTTGATTTGCAAAGCGTTGCTTTTTTCAAGTCCTTGCTTCTCTCCTATCCACTTTTTCCAAGCATTTGCGATACTAGCAAACTTAGAGGCATATTGAATATTGATCGCTCTATCTGCTCTCATATATTCATCCATCACTTTTAGCGCATTATCTCTAATTTCGATTTTTGCAGGATTCAGATTAGTAATAATTTGTTCGACAGCATACGACGGAAGATATTCAGCCGTACGTCCTGGGAATCCAAACACCATCGTAAAGTCATCTTGCTCAATTCCGCTTAGAGAAATAGGTAGGAAATATTTGGGCTGATAAGGCACGTTGTCTTGTGAATATTCAGCAGGTTTATTGTCTTTACCGGCATAAATTCTGAACAATGCGAAATCTCCAGTATGTCTTGGCCACACCCAGTTATCTGTATCTGAACCGAATTTCCCTATCGAGGTAGGTGGTGCGCCTACGAGTCTAATGTCTTTAAAGACTTCTGTTACGAATAAGATATATTGATTACCTTCGAAAAAAGAACGAATACTGATGTTTTGGTGTTTTTCTTTTGCGTACGAATTAGACAGCACAGCTGAGTTTTCTTGTATTTTCTTCTGTTTTGCTTCTTCAGTCATATCATCAGTTACGCCTTGAAGTATAGTTGTCGTAACGTCATCAATTTTATTGATAAGTGTCACGGTCATCGATGGATTTGGCAACTCTTCTTTATAGTTCTTCGCCCAAAACCCATTCAATAGATAGTCGTTCTCTAGGCTTGAATGTGATTGAATCTCTCCGTATCCACAGTGGTGGTTGGTGAGTAGTAAACCGTTTGGAGAAATAATCTCAGAGGTACAACCTCCGTCAAAATGTGCAATTGCATCCTTAATACTAGATTTATTGTGATTATAGATGTCTGAAGCGGAAATTTTCATTCCGAGTTTTTTCATCTCTTTTTCACGTTCTCCTTCTAGCATTGACGGAATCCACATACCGCCTTGTTGGGCAAATGCAGAAAACGACACCAAAATAAAAAGTAAACGAAATAATTTCATGGTAGATTAGTTTTATAAAAGTTTGCAAGATAGGAAAATTTCGGAAAACTTCTAGCACTCAAATTCCCTCAAAACTAAATAGATGTAACACTTGAATATAGCTTGTTAATGAATTTATAAAAACAAAAGTGTTTGTTCAGTTAGAATACCCCTCCCAAAAATTAGCTATATTTGCGCCTATAATACTATTCTATGCAGTTCGAATTACTTACGAAAGATCCGCAATCAAAAGCGAGAGCCGGAACGATAACTACTGATCACGGTACTATCGAAACACCTATTTTTATGCCTGTCGGAACAGTTGCTTCTGTCAAAGGAGTGCATCAAAGAGAGCTCAAAGACGATATCAACCCGGATATTATACTCGGAAATACGTATCATTTGTACCTTCGCCCGAAAACAGATATTCTAGAAAAAGCTGGTGGATTGCATAAATTCATGAATTGGGACAGAAATATACTAACAGATTCTGGAGGTTATCAAGTATATTCGCTTTCTGCTAACAGAAAAATTAAAGAAGAAGGCGTCAAATTCAAATCGCATATTGACGGTTCTTACCACTTCTTTTCGCCTGAAAACGTCATGGAAATTCAACGAACTATCGGTGCAGATATTATTATGGCTTTTGACGAATGCACACCTTACCCTTGTGATTATCACTATGTTAGGCGCTCAATGCACATGACACATAGGTGGCTAGACAGATGTATTTCTCATTTAGAAAAAGTGCCAACAAAATACGGTTATGACCAAACTTTCTTTCCGATTGTTCAGGGCGGAACTTATAAAGACTTGCGCGCACAATCAGCTGAATATATTGCTAATGCAGGAGCTAAAGGAAACGCCATAGGCGGCCTATCGGTTGGAGAACCCGCTGAAGAAATGTATGCTATGACAGAAGTTGTTTGTG